>NZ_LPVS01000053.1:0-266542 GCF_014843905.1 Mesorhizobium silamurunense
ACCCATGCGATGTCGGAGGCATCATAGCCTGCAAAGCAGATTGGGACCTTGGACTGAAAGCGCTTGAACTTACGCATGATCCACGCCCTGATCTTCCGGTTAACGTAGTCAGCCAGAGTGGACAGGGCCGAACGGCTGTAGTTCGCCGACCCCATCAGGGCCAGCAGCTTCAAACGGCTGCATGAACAGGCCGGACAGAAGACTGCACCCGACCAATGCGCCAGAACAACGAATTACCTCTTGCATCGCGGGAGCCATCCACAGAAGACATCGCCGGCGACATGCGAGCACGCCGGGATCTATTGAACATTCCGCTCGCGCACCGCTACGCCGTCGCCCACCCGGTCGCTCGGGTGCAGCACGACCCGATCGCCATCCGACAGGCCCGACTCGACCTCGGCCACCCTGCTGTTCCGGTGACCGATCTTGACCACGGTCGTACGCGCTCGTCCGTCCTTGGCGAGATACACGGCCCATTCGTCACCCTTTCGAAACAGTGCTGCCACCGGGACGTTGAGGACATTGTCGTCCCGCCAACTCGTCACATGCACGATCACTCGATAGTCGTGCCCGAGCCGCGACCACGTTTCGGGAGGGGCGACTAAGTCAATCTCCGTATGGACACGCTGCTCCTCGATCCCGAGTGCGGAGACTTTGAGGAAGCCGGCTGGGTCCACACGCGTCACCTTGCCCTGAAGCGTAGGCCCGCCCCAACCGTCGATCCGAACAGGGGCGCCGGGCCTGATCTGGACTGCGTCGGTCGAAAGCAGGTCCGCCACCACCTGCAGATCGAGCGGGTCGCCGATCTCGACGAGCGGCGCGCCGGGCTGGACCATGCCCCCGCTCTCCTGGACGATCTTGAGGATACGGCCGCTCACTGGCGCGCGAAGTTGGATGCAGCAGGCCGGATCCGATTGCGTGACGTCGTCGGCAGGCTGGCCGAGCCGTGCCTGGATCATCGCTTGTTCGTTGCGCCGGACTTCGACCTGCGCCTTCGCGCTCGACAAGGCTGCCTCGTTGGTATCGACTTCGAACCTCGCCTTGTCGAGATCCCCCTGCGATATAGCCCCGCTCTTGGCGAGCTTTTCCGCCCGCTCGAGTTCCGTACGAGAATACCCGAGCGCCGCTTCGAGCCGCTTCACTTCCGCTTCCGCGAAGGTCACGGCCGCTTCGGCCGCGCCCAGCGCCGCCAGCAACTCCTCATGTGTGCGCACGTCGTGAAAGCTGGGGGTAGCTGGTTGCATTACCGCCACCACGGTCTCGTCCTTGGCGACCTGGTCCCCGACATGATGTGGCGGCGAGATTCTGAGAACCTTGCCGGCGATCGGCGCCGACATCGTATAGACGTGCCGTACCTGGGTCTTGGCGTCATCGTCGACCGTGACCTCCATCGGCCCCTTGGTCACAGTCATCAGGTCGACGGGAATTGGCTGCGGCCATGCGAACCAGACCGCAGCCGCGGCGAGCAAGCCGAAGGCCACAATGCCAACAATTCTTTTCATCCAGTCGCTACGCATGGTCTTCAATCCCGCGTCTTGAGAACAGCAACGAGGTCGAGTTGATTAACTCGCCTGCGGACGATCAGGGCGGAGAGCACAGCCGCTGCAATGACAATCGCGCTGGCGGAAACATAGGTGGCAGGTTCGACGATCAGGCGCACCCGCATAAGTTCCCCGGCCAGGTTCGTCTTCATGATCCAGGCAAGACCATAACCGAGGGCCCAGCCCGGCGGCTGCGCGATCAGCGTCAGCAGCGCAAGTTCAAGCAACAGAATGCCGAGCACTTCGCCGCGGGTGAAGCCAAGCACTCGCAGGCTTGCCAGTTCCCTGGCTCGCTCGGACAGGGAGACACGAGCGTTGTTGTAAACCACGCCGAACGCGATGACAGCCGCGAGCCCCGTGTAGATGCTGGACATCGTCGTGACCAGTATTGCCACAGCGTCGCGGAAAGTGGCGAGGGACGCCGTCTGGAGGGCCAGGCTGCTCACGACCGGCATGGCCTTGACCGCCGTGTAGAAGTCATCCTGCCTGTTCTTGTCCAGGCTGACGCTGATGCCGTTCACCATCGGCGCTTCGCGCAGCAGCTTCGCGAGCGCTTCCTGGTCCATCATGCCGCGAATGCCGAGATAATCCTCGACTAGCGCCGCCACAGGAAGCGAGACCGTTCTGCGCTCGCCGTCGAGCAGATCGACCTCGACAGTATCCCCAACCCGCACCTTCAGGATGCTGGCAAGCATATCCGAAATCGCGAGGCCCGATTCCGGCAGGACTACAGGCTGCAGGTCGGCATCGATGATGCGGTTGAGCTCAGCCCCGCGCGGCCTGGCGCGAATCATGATACGGCGCTCGACATGGCCATTCCGGATGCGGACTTGGACCTCTCGATAGGGTTCCGCGTTCAGCACTCCGGGAAGCCTCGCAATCTGGAAGGCCACTTCCCGAGGACGCTTCACGAAAAAGCTAACAGTCGCGTCCTGTCGATCCGCAAGGAAGTAGGTAACATCGATGAGCTGCTCCATCGTGCCCCTTGTGAAGAGCGACACGATCAGGATTGCCGTCGCCAGCGACATGCCGAACGCGGTAAAAAAGGATCGAATTGGATGACGCGCGATGTTGCGCATCATCATTCTCATCGGCTGCGAGACAAGGCCAGCCGGACTGAGGCTCAACGGCAGCGTTCGGTGGAAAACTGGTGGAGCCGGCGGTTGCATGGCGACAGCGGGAGCCAGATTTACAACTTCGCGCAAGGCTCGCAGCGCGCCGATTGTTGCGGCAAACACGCTCAATGCCGCCGCCACGACGTAGAGATCGGGACTCTTTGTGAACAGGAGAAAAGGGAAACGGAAAAAGCCTGCGAATATCCCGGTCACATAGCTGCCGAGCCAAGTACCGATCAGGCTGCCGATGACAATGCCTACCCCCGTGATGATCCCCACGAACTTCAGGTAGTGCAGGACGATGCTGGCGTTGCGGTAGCCGAGCGCCTTCAGCAGGCCGATCTGCTCGCGCTCGAGCGAAACGAGCCGGCTGAGGGTAAGGTTCACCAGGAACGCCGAAACCAGAAGGAAGATCGGCGGCAGCGTGCGGCTCATGTTGTTGAGCATGTCGAGCTCATGGTCGAGCCAGGCATGCGATGTCTGGTCCTTGCGCCCGTAGGCAGCGCGCCCGCCATAGCGGTCGAGCAGGCCGTCGAGACGCGTCATTACCTCGCGCTCCGACATTCCTGGCAGCAGCTTCAGCGACATTGACGAAAAGGCCTCTTGCAGATCATAGGCGCTGGCGAGATCCCTTTCGGACATCCAAATGACACCGAAGCGGCGGCCGTCCGGCATGATGTCGCAAGGGCCGACGGCGTAGATGTACTCGGGAGAAAGGGCGATGCCGACGATCGTCAGATCGCGCTTGCGACCGTTGAGGATTGCGGCAAAGCCTGAGCCCAGCGTGAACCGGTGCGCTTCGGCGAAGTTCTCGTTGACGACGACCTCCCCTTCCCGGCTCGGATCGGGGGTTCGGCCGACACGCATATAGAGGCGATTGAGCTTCGGCTCGCCAACCTCGGGCAGCGAGACGACGATGCCTGTAGCCGGCGCGGTTTGGCCTGGTATGTCGAGCAGCGCGAATTGTGCGATCCGTGCATCGACGGCCGCCACGCCGGGTATTTCGGAGATCCGGCCGACGAGAGCCTTCGGCGCCCGCCGCACCGTGGCGAAGACATCGGCGAAACCGTAGCGCTCGTAATATGCAGTCCTCGTCTCATCGAGAGAACGGTAGGAACCGACGGCGAGAAGAAGTGTCGCCACCCCGCCGCCCACCACGAGTGCGATGGCCAGCGCCTGCGCCCAAAGGTGGACTAGGTCACGGAAGAGCTTTATGTCCAGGGTGCGCATGTCTTTTCACCACTGCAGCTCGGCGGCAGTGCGCCGGGCCTCGTTGGTGACGGCCTTCGATATCTGCCCGTCGCTAAAGAACAGGACCCGATGCGCGACTTCCTGGATGATGGCGTTGTGGGTGATGATGACGGTGGTCGTGGTGAGTTCGGCGTTGACCTTCATCAGCGCATCGATCACCCGAACGCCCGTCCTGGAGTCGAGCGCGCCTGTCGGCTCATCGCAGAGTAGCACCTCCGGACGCTTGGCGATCGCGCGGGCGATGGCGACGCGCTGCTGCTCTCCGCCCGACAGCTGCGCCGGGAAATGATGCATGCGCGACTCCAGCCCAACGAGAGCGAGAGCTTCCTCGGGACGCATCGGATCGTCGGATATCTCCGTGACCAGCGCGACATTCTCGTGGGCCGTCAGGCTTGGGATCAGATTATAGAACTGGAACACGAAGCCGACATGCCGGCGGCGATAGGACGTGAGGCCTCGATCATCGAGATCGGTCAGCCGCAGGTCCCTGAACAGCAGTTCGCCACTCGTGGCGTGATCGAGCCCGCCCATGATGTTGAGCAGCGTCGATTTCCCGCTGCCTGATGGGCCGAGTAAGACAACTACTTCCCCCGCCGAAATCTCCAGGTTCACGCCGCGCAGGGCCTGCACCTGCGTCTCGCCCGAGACGTAGGTCTTGGTCAAATCCCGAGCGGCAAATACTTTTTCAGTCATTTCTCGAACCTGCCTCAGCCGCGCCCTCAAAACGTGGCTATCCTGCCGGCGACAAAATCTTCGATGAGCTTCGGAATCCGGCTCAAGCGATCTGCTGTGATTGTCTCTACGGATCGCCTGACCTTTGCGATTGGCAACCCGTCTCGCGTCGCGACTTTCAGCTGCACGAGGGCGGGCCGAGTTACCGGGTCGCCAATCCGGCTCACCAACAAGCACTCGGCAGCTGCGACCTCGGATAGGTCGGCGCAAATCGCCTGGGTGACGTCACGCGCCGCAACGTTGTAGATCTTCCCGACATGCGACACCGGATTCTTGCCAGCGGCCGCTTCAAGGCTCATTGGCCGACAGGGAGTGATCAAGCCATTGACCCTGTTGCCACGGCCTACCTGGCCGTCATCTCCAGCCTCGGCTGATGTCCCGGTGACGGTGAGATAAAGCGCACCCTCGGACGCTCCATCGGCGGCATTGACGTCCACATCGGACTCTGGGAATCCATGATGTCGGGCAAGTTCCGCCACGAGTGTCTGAAGCTCGGATCTCTCAGCAAAATAATCGTCACTGTGAGCGAGATAATGTCCGATCATAGCGCAGGCGACGGTCAGGCGAACTGACTTGCCTTGTCGAACACCCATCACCTTCACATCCTCGCCCCATGCGGGATGCACGCGAATTCGGTCTCTTCCGTTGATGTGTTGTTCTACGTCAAGTACCAGAGTTTCAAGGGCGCTCATCGGCGCATAGCCAACGCCAATCGAAGTATCATTGGCTAAGGGAGCTTCAGACGTACGCGAAAACAGCTCCTGCAGGTCCTGTGAACCGGGTCGGGTCAGCACGTGAAATCGGACGTCGCGTTCCGCATCGAGCGCGTGCAGGCTGGATTTCAGCCAAGACCGGGATCCCTCGACTGCTATCTCTTTGACCGGGATATTTTCCCGACCGATTTCAGTTGTCGCTCTGCCCGCCAGATAGATGTTTATCGGACTGGTCACAGAGCCACCCCCGAAAGCGGGCGCGGAGCGACCGCCCAGCAGGAGCGCCTTGTCCACGTTGTGGTGAAGGATGCGATCAAAGCGTCGAAAATACTCCAGGGACAGATTGTGCGAGAATGTTTCAGCAAGGGCATCGCAGATGGTGTCCGGATGACCCAGACCCTTACGCTCGACGACTTCGACCGGGTCATTGGGAACATCGTACGCCGTCAGCACCAGCCTTGGTGATGACGCGGTTTCAGGGATCGACATCGCTGCGCGTCCGACTACGAGTGGCTGGTCATGACGGCTTGCCTTCCCCGGACTGGCCGCTCAATCGGGCAAGGACGCGATCCAGCCGCGGCAGGAAGCCGGGGACATTTTTCATGTACGCGCGATACGCGTCGCCGAATTCGGCAACCGCTTCGCGCTCCTCGGCCCGCGCCAGCCTCACATACATGACGACCAGCACCGGGAACATCACCAGCGTTAGCAGCGTCGGCCATTGAACGAGGAAGCCGAGCATCACCAGGATGAAGCCGACATATTGCGGGTGGCGCACGTAGCTGTACGGTCCGCTCGTCGCGAGAGAGCGGTATTGCTGCGCGTCATAGAGAACCCGCCATGCGGCCGCGATCAGCCAGAACCCGCCGCCGATGAATACGAAACTCAGCAGGTGGAACGGTCCGAAATGCGGATTGACCCGCCAGCCGAACATCATTTCCAGCAAGTGCCCGGCATCGTGCGAAAACCAGTCGATCCCCGGATAGCGGGCCTGCAGCCAGCCCGACAGAAAATAGATGGTCAGAGGAAAGCCGTACATCTCCGCAAACAGCGCGACCAGAAACGCGCTGAATGCCCCGAACGATCGCCAATCCCGCCCCGTCCGCGGCTTGAAGAAGCTATAGGCGAACAGAATGAAGACGGCAGAGTTGACGATGACCAGGCTCCAAAGGCCATAGGCTTGAGTGTCGGCGCTCATGACGGCGTCCTTTCGTCGGGCTGGTTGCGGGGTCCGCCGCGTCCGCCATGCCCATGTCCTCCATGCATGAAGAAGTGCATGAAGAGGCAGCCGAACGGCAGCAGATAGAACAGTGCGCCAAGCACATGGGCGCGGTGCTCGGTGAAGAGCAGGAACCCGCCGATCGCAAGGAAGCCAATTAGGCCCAGTCCTGCTCGTGACATCAGAAAGGAACCTTGCGGTTGGTCGTGGTCTGAGTGGTTATGTGTCGACATTGCGGGTCTCCTATTCGACGACGAGGCGGCCGCGGAACATGCCCATGGGGCACGAGAATCCGAACTCGCCTGGTTCCTTGGGCATCAGCTCGACGGCAACGGTTTCACCCGTCGGGAGATCGGCGCTCTTCTGGAAATCGGGGAAGATCACCTTGTCCGAGCAAGAGGCGGTCTCCTCCCGGCGGAAGTTCAGCCGGACCGGGCGGCCGCTGCGGACGACGACCGTATCGGGCGTGTAGCCGCCCTTCACGAGGATCATCGCCTCCTGGTAGCCGCCGCTCGTTTCCGCGGCCCTGGTCCCCTTCGACAACTTGAGCCAGAAGAACCAGATGATGAATGCGACAAGGCTTATTCCGGCGACGGTCACTATCCAGCGGTCGGGTGTCATGAGCCTGTCCTCCTCGGCTGAAAGACGCGCAAACGATTGGCATTGGTGACTACGGTCACCGAACTGAACGCCATGGCGGCGGCGGCGATCAGGGGAGAGAGGAGAAGCCCGATGAACGGGTAGAGCACGCCCGTCGCAACCGGTATGCCCAGCGCGTTGTAGCCAAAGGCGCCGAAGAGGTTCTGCCGGACGTTGCGCATCGTCGCCCGGCTGATCTCGATTGCCGTGACGACGCCCATCAGGCTGCCCTTGATAAGCGTCACGTCGCTCGCTTCGATGGCGACATCGGTTCCAGTGCCAATGGCGAAGCCGACATCCGCCTGGGCGAGCGCTGGCGCGTCGTTGACGCCGTCGCCGACCATGCCGACCGACTTGCCTTCGAGCTGAAGCTTCTGCACCTCATGGGCCTTGTCGTCGGGAAGCACTTCCGCCAGCACGCGATCGATGCCCACTTCGCGAGCGATCGCCCGACCCGTGCGCTCGTTGTCGCCGGTCAACATCACGACCTCGATGCCCAGTGCTTTCAGGATTTCGATGGCCGCCCTGGAGTCCAGTTTCACGGTGTCGGCGACCGCGATCAGCCCTGCCGCCTGCCCGTCGACCGCGACGTACATCGGCGTCTTGCCCTCGTTGGCGAGGCGCTCCCATTGCGGCAGCAGCACGTCCGCGGGAACACCCCGGTCGCGCATGAGCTTGGCGTTGCCAAACAGCACGTCGTGGCCGTCGATTCGACCACTGACGCCGTGGCCCGGGATGGCCGCGAAACCTTCAGCGTCGACCAGCTCGATCTTCCGCGCCTCGGCGCCCTTCACGATGGCCGAGGCTAGGGGATGCTCGGAGCCACGCTCCAGGGAAGCGGTGAGCCGCAGGACGGCGCTCTCTTCGTGGCCTGGCGTCACGACGACGTCGGTCAGCGCCGGCTCGCCCCTGGTGATCGTGCCCGTCTTGTCGAGGATGATCGCGTCGAGCTTTTCGGCCGCCTGCAGCGCGTCGCCGGAGCGGATCAGGATGCCGTTTTCCGCTCCCTTGCCGATGCCGACGGTGAGCGACGTCGGAGTGGCAAGGCCAAGCGCGCAAGGACAGGCGATGATGAGCGTGGTGACCAGGATGACCGTGGCATAAATAAGCCGCGGTTCAGGCCCGAAATCATACCAGGCCACCGCGGCCAGGATCGCGACGATCATAACCGCTGGCACGAAGTAGCCCGACACGGTATCGACGACGCGCTGGATCGGCGCCTTCGAACCCTGCGCGTCCTTCACCATGCGGATGATGCTGGCGAGCGCGGTATCCTTGCCGACCTTGGTCGCGGTGAAGCGGAAGCTGCCTGTCTTGTTGAGCGTGCCGCCAATGACCTCGTCGCCGACCTGCTTTTCGACCGGCATGGATTCGCCCGTGATCATCGACTCGTCGACTGCGCTCGATCCGGCACTCACCTTGCCGTCGACCGGAATCTTTTCGCCAGGACGGACGATCACCGTGTCGCTGACCAGCACTTCCTCGACGGGGAGGTCGATTTCCTTGCCGTCGCGCACGACTCTTGCCGTCTTCGCCTGCAGCCCGATCAGCTTCTTGATCGCCTGGGAGGTCCGGCCCTTGGCCTTGATCTCCAAGGCAAGACCCAGAACGACGAGAGCGACGACGACATCGGTCACGTCCCAGAAGACTTCGGCGAGCGCCATGTCGGGAAAGATCCCTGGCCATGCGACTGCAACGACCGAGTAGAGGAATGCCGCAGTGATACCGATCGCGATCAGCGTGTGCATGTTGGCCGCACGGTGCTTCAGCGCGTCCCACATGCCGACAAAGAACTGTGATCCCGACCACAGCAGGACGGGCAGGCTCAGCACGCCGAGCAGTGCCCAAACGACCCGGCGCGTGTCGCTGCCCATGGGCATCCACTCGCGCAGGCCCGGAATGAGATCGGGGTAGCTGAGCGTCATCACGGGGAGGGAGATAACGGCGGCGAGCCAGAACCTTCGCATCAGGCTGCGGTATTCCTGCCCGTTCGCCGCCTCGGCTGGGTCCAGCGTCTCGTCAGTGGATTTTGCCTTCGGCTCGGCGACCCTGTAGCCGGAGGATTCGATCGATCTCCTCAGTTCCTGGAAATCGGCCCGTTCCGGCTGATACTCCATGTCGACGGCGTTGGGTGCGAGGCTGGCGCGGGCGGCGATCACGCCCGGGGTCATCTTCAGCGCCAGTTCGACACGTGTGGCGCACGAGGTGCAGTGCATGTTCTTGATGGGAATGCGCATCGTCGCCGTACCGGCGGCGTAACCGACGGAGCGGATAGCGCGCAGGATTTCTGCGACCTTCGCCTGGGCTGGGTCATAGTCGACCTTTGCCGCCTGTGTGGCGAGGTTCACCGAGGCCGACTTGACTCCCGTTACTGCCCGAATGGCGTTTTCGATCGCTGGTGGGCAATGTGCGCAATTCATTCCGCCGATGCGGAGGGTGACTGATTCGCGCCCGCTGCCCAGGTCACCAGGAGGGTGGTCAAGGATTGCGGCTTCTGTCCGCATGTTCATCGTCTTCTCCTCGAAACACGTTCGCGACTGGAGCCAGCATTGGCCCAGCACAAAAGAGTGACCCCGGTCGGCAAGCGTGAGGTTTGCTCGCCAAGCAGGTCGTCAGGGGGTGGAACGAGGAGGTCGAAAGGCAGCGTCAGGCTTTGTCAGCGCGAAGCCTAATTGGTCGAGGAAAGCCGGGGCATAGGACTCCGGTACAAGGCCGAAGTCCGATGCCGCTGCAAGGATTGCAGCCGAACAACCGAAGCAATGCCCACCGGCACACAGGCCGCAATTGGCGTGGGCAGCGCCGTCACGACAGCCGGAATCGTCCCGGGCAGATGCGGACATAACGGTCACCGTCGAGGTCGCCCGATCGACTTGGCAGCCGGCAATTGATCGAGCGTCTTTGGCTGACGAAATACCTTGTGAGGCACCGAATTCGTGCGCCTGCGCCTGGCCCGAAGGGGTTAGCAGCAGGAAAAGGGTAAGCCCGAACACAAGCAGGATCGCACCGAAGGCACCGCTTGCGGTCCGATAGTCTCGCTGCCAGATCTGACAAGATCGCCCAGGCACAGCACGGCTTCCAAGCTCTTCACATTTTGAATGATCGCCTGCTCAGTCCAAACGCGCTTTGATGCACGTCAAATCCGATCCACGAACGCTGCCGGGCAAGGCTCCTCGGCATCCCGTCCGAGTGGCCGCACACACGTCAAACCTCTGCCCAGCTTGGCAAGGCTTGGCCTTCCGACATTCGGGTCCGATCCAGCCTCGTCGGCTCGCTATAGGTGCTGGTATGAGAAGTCGCACCGCACAGGAGATTCGCGCCCGGGAACCGTTATGTCGAACTTGATATCGTATCGGTCGCTGCCTGGCAGTTCGACGAAATTGCCGTACGCAACGGTCCCGGCGATCGGCACAGGCTCCATTGCGACGTTCTGCGCACCGACGTGAGCAAGCCCAGATACGTTCGCAGTCACTCGGGCGTTCTCGATCCGCGCGCCGGTCTTCACATCGAACATCGCGAACATGGTCTTTCTCCTAGCTTACGATCGAGTGCTTTCTCAGGGCTCGCGTCAGCATGCGACGACGGATGCTGGTCCAGGATAGGGGCGCTCGAGGCGCTATCCGATGGACGTTCACAAAGCAGTCCAGGACCGAGGTCGTTCAACCAGCCGCCGGTGAACCCGGCCTGGCGCAATCCGGCCACGATGAAAGGGCAACCGCGCATCAAGCGCCAAACCAGATCACTCAGGTAGTTCTCGATCATCAGCACGGTGGGGCCTTGGTTGATGCCGAAGTGCCAGGGCGATACCCACCACCCATACGGATTTCCGGGCTCCCCTGGATGAGTGGGATTGAAGGCCGCTTTGAAGCCGTATCTGTTAAACTCTTTCAGCTTCGCTTGATGGATGCAGAAGTCGAGGGCCTCCAGGACAATCTCCGGAGCGAATGGCAATGAGGCTACGACCGCCCAGGGAGCGAGCGTGCCGTCATCCGGTCCATAGGGAACGCCGCGCCCGACATAGTCGTAGAACTCCCGCTGGATGCCGTTCAGCTTGAGAGTGGCCGGACCGGGTCCTTCGCTTGCAGTGATGCCCCAGCAGCACTCTCCATAGCCGTCAAACTTGCGCGGGTTCATGATGGCATAGCACTGCTGGAGGTAGGTCGCCCGGCGGCTGTTCTCGAAATAGTCGATGCCCTTCTCCCGCATGAAGGCGTCCCGGATTCCGCGAAAGTCGACCCAGGCATGCGAGAGGTGATGCGTGAACAGCGGCCCGGCATAGAGATACTCATAGCCGTAACAGCTCTCCCAGCGAAAGGTCGACGTCCAGGCCGCATAGCTGCTTTCCGGAATCGGATGGGTCGGTGAGCCGAGGCCTAGGATGTAGAGAAGCAGAGCCTCGTCGTAGCCCTCCCAGCGGTATTTGATGAACCCATTTTCCGGCGTCCAGCCGTGCGTCACGGTCTCGCCCAGGTTCTGCGCCCATTGCCAGTCGGCACGGCGATAAAGCGCGTCAGCGAGTGTGCGGATTTCCCGCTCCTCGGCCGCGTCCGCGTCAAAATACGCGGCCGCCGCCAACGCGCCAGCCAGCAACAGGGCGCTGTCGATCGTCGACAGCTCGCAGTGCCAAGCGCGACGGCCAGTCTGCATATCAAGGAAATGATAGTAGAATCCCCGGTAGCCGGTGGCGTCAGGCTCCAGCCCCTGCGGACTCGTCCAGAAAAAGCGTAGTGTGCTTAACGTGCGTGCCGCGGCTGCCTGCCGCGCCATGAACCCGCGCTCGACGGCGACTGGGTAGCAGGCGAGAGCTAGACCCGTCGCGGCGATGCTTGATGGCCAATCGGCGGCGGTCTTGTCGCGGATGAGGCCATTGGCAGGATTCACTTCGTCCAGGAAGTAGTCGAAGGTTTCGTGCTGCAGTTGCAGCAGTTCTTCCTTGCAGACGCTCCGCTTCGTTTTCATGGTCTCACCGGGAGATCCGCGTTGGTGACGTGGGGCCGTCGCGCTGCGTCGCAACGGCCCCTTGGAGCTCACATTATGCCTATCGGCGCCGGCATGAGCAGCTTGTCGGCCACGGCCTTTTGTGCTTCGCTCAACGCTGCGTAAAAGGGCTCGATTGCCGCTTTCAACTGACGCAGGCCTTCGAGCCGTGCAGAGAGCATTTGCTCCACTTGCTCGATCCTCTTCAGCGGCGTCATGGCGGCAGCGCCAGCGGACATCATCGCGCCACCCATCCCGACCATCGCCTCTTTTGCGAGCTTGGCATTGTTACGCATTGCATCGGCCACTGCCTTCCATTGGGGCTGTTGTGCATCGGTCAACTTGAGCTCGGCCTGCAGGAACGCGATGCGCCCTTCGACGTGGTCCGGGGACATCATCTGTTCAGCAGCGCCGTCCTTCGCAGACATCATGCCCATCATCATCCGCATCATCTCGCCGGACATCATTCCGCCCTGGGGCATCATTGCACCCTGCGGCATCATTCCGCCCTGGGGCATCATTGCACCCTGCGGCATCATTCCGCCCTGGGGCATCATTGCACCCTGCGGCATCATTCCGCCCTGGGGCATCATTGCACCCTGCGGCATCATTCCGCCCTGGGGCATCATTGCACCCTGCGGCATCATTCCGCCCTGGGGCATCATTGCACCCTGCGGCATCATTCCGCCCTGGGGCATCATTGCACCCTGCGGCATCATTCCGCCCTGGGGCATCATTGCACCCTGCGGCATCATTCCGCCCTGGGGCATCATTGCACCCTGCGGCATCATTCCGCCCTGGGGCATCATTGCACCCTGCGGCATCATTCCGCCCTGGGGCATCATTGCACCCTGCGGCATCATTCCGCCCTGGGGCATCATTGCACCCTGCGGCATCATTCCGCCCTGGGGCATCATTGCACCCTGCGGCATCATTCCGCCCTGGGGCATCATTGCACCCTGCGGCATCATTCCGCCCTGGGGCATCATTGCACCCTGCGGCATCATTCCGCCCTGGGGCGTCATTCCGCCCTGAGGCATCATCCCGCACATCATCGCGCCCTGAGGCATCATGCCGGCTTGGGACATCATTCCACCCTGGGGCATCATTCCGCCTTGGGGCATTGCCCCGGCACTGTCGACGGATACCGTAGCCGGCGAAGCGGCAGACGCGATCCCCGCAGTGTCGGCGGCATGGTGGGAGTCCTCGGCGAAGGCCGCAGATGTGAAGAGCATGGCTGCAGCGAGGATGGACTTGCTTAGAGGTTTCATTGCTTGGTTCTCCTGGTTTCGTGTTCTGGGCTCGCCCGCGCCGGTCACGCGGCGCTTCCAAGAGTCGGCTGCGGCGCCTGGAACGTGATCCCATTCGGCCCGTTGCTAACAGCATAGGACTTCAGGACCGCCTGGTCCTTGACCGAGATCAGCGACACGGCGTTGTTTCTCATGGTCTTATCTTCAAAATGGGTCATGCGGTGTAGTCGACGACGGTCATCATGCCGGTCGCCATGTAGGCAGGATTTGAACCTGCGACCCCATCGCTCCGAACGGCGGGGTGGCCGGTAAAAGCCCGGATTTCCACCGTTCTTGTCGTCGCTGGGGGCTTCTGTTCACCTTTGTTTCCGACTTCGCAGCTCTAATAAGTAGGTGACCGCGAACGCTGGCTACCGGCACCGCAGAAAAAGCTTAGCGGATAGCGTTACGTGCCATTGGTGCCCGTTAGGCCCACGATTGCCCACGTTCAGGCTAACCCGTGATACGGTATCCGGTGCCAAGCCTTGCTGCATAAGGCTTTGCGCCTCATGTGTGCCCGATGATACCTTTCGCGGTAATTAGCACGGGCGCTCGCGCGTGAGAGAGGCAACCCGGCGGGGGTATCGCGCAGCGGCGTGAAAATCGCGGCTGACGATGTCTCAGCTCCGCAATGCCACATAGATCGCCGGGATGACAAGCACGGTCAGCAGCGTCGACGAGGCAAGCCCGAACAGCAGCGAGATCGCCAGTCCCTGGAAGATTGGATCGGTCAGGATCACCGCTGCGCCGATCATCGCCGCGAGCGCAGTGAGCAGGATCGGCTTGAAGCGGATCGCGCCGGCCTTGAGCAGCACGTGAACGAGTGGCCCGTCTATCCCCCTGGCGTGGCGGATGAAATCCACCAGCAGGATCGAATTGCGCACGATGATGCCGGCAAGCGCGATGAAGCCGATCATCGAAGTTGCCGAGAAGGGTGCCCCGAAGGCCCAGTGGCCAAGCATGATGCCGATGAGTGTGAGCGGAATCGGGGTCAGGATGACCAGCGGCAGCTTGAACGATCCGAACTGCGCGACGACCAGGATATAGATGGCGAGGATAGCCACCATGAAGGCGGCGCCCATGTCGCGGAACGTCACCCAGGTCACCTCCCACTCGCCGTCCCACAATAGGGTGGGCTTGGATTCGTCGTCCGGCTGGCCGTGCAGTGCGATGGCCGGCTTGGGCACGTTACCCCAGTCCGCCTTGGCAATCGCATCGTCCACAGCGAGCATGCCATAGACCGGCGCCTCGAACGCTCCGGCCAGTTCGCCCATGACCATCTCGGCCGGGCGCCCGTTGTGGCGGAAGATCGGGTAGGAGGCTGGCTCCCGGCTCACCCGCACGACGTCGCCAAGCTCGACAATGTCGCGCGCGCCGGGCAGCGCGTTGGCGGCCACCGGCGTTGCCAGGGCGCGCTGATCGACCACGCGGTTTGTCTTCGACAAAGCGATGCGGATCGGGATCGGCAGGCGCCCGCCGCCTCGGTGCGAGTAGCCGACCGTGGTCCCGCCGTAGAGATCGCGCATCGTGTCGTACACATCCGCCTGGTCGACCTTGTAATATTCCAGGTTGTCCTGGTCGATCGAAAGACGGAGCCGTTCCGGCTGGTTGTGGAAGCTGTCGTCGACGTCGACGATGAACGGGATGCTGAAGAAGGTCTCGCGAACCTTGGCCGCGACGGCGCGACGGGTCTCGGCGTCCGGGCCGTAGATTTCGGCCAGCAGCGTGCCGAGCACCGGCGGTCCCGGCGGCGGCTCGACCACCTTCAGCACAGTGCCGGCCGGCATCGTCATTCCCTTCAAGCGATCGCGCAAGTCGAGCGCAATGGCATGGCTGGCGCGGCTGCGGTCGCCCTTGGGAAGCAGGTTGACGACGATGTCGCCCTGTTCGGGGCTCGATCGCAGGTAGTAATGGCGCACCAGGCCGTTGAAGTTGAAAGGCGCGGAGGCGCCTGCGTAGGTCTGGAACGAAACCGCTTCCGGCACCGAGGCCAGCCGGTTCACGGCTGCCTGCAAGAGCCGGTCGGTGTCCTCGACCGACGAGCCCCTGGGCAGGTCCGCCACGATCTGGAGTTCGGTCTTGTTGTCGAAGGGCAGAAGCTTGACCGTCACGTGCTTGGTGTAGATCAGCGCCATGGACCCAATCGTGGCAATACCCACGACCAAAAGGAAGGTCCACGCCCTGAACCGCGACTTCAAGATCGGCCGCGCCACAGCGACGTAGGCCTGTCCCAGCACGCCGCCATGCGCGCTGCCGGCATGGCCAGGCGCGCCGGCCTGATCCTTGCCGCCGAGCTTCAACATCAGCCATGGTGTCAGCATCACCGCGACGAAGAAAGAGAATAACATCGCGGCCGAGGCATTGGCCGGGATCGGGCTCATATAGGGGCCCATGAGGCCGGAGACGAACAGCATGGGAAGCAGCGCCGCCACCACGGTCAGCGTCGCCACGATGGTGGGATTACCGACCTCGGCGACCGCATCGATGGCCGCCCTCGTGCGCGAACGTCCATCGTCCATTGCCCAGTGGCGTGCGATGTTCTCGATGATCACGATTGCGTCGTCGACGAGAATGCCGATGGAGAAGATCAGCGCGAACAGGCTGACGCGATTCAGCGTGTAGCCCATGACGCGCGATGCAAACATGGTCAGCAGGATCGTCGTGGGTATCACCACGGCCACCACCAGAGCCTCTCGCCAACCGATAGCGACTGCGACCAAGAGAACGATGGAGACGGTCGCCAGGCCGAGATGGAAGAGCAGTTCGTTGGCCTTTTCATTGGCCGTCTCGCCGTAGTTGCGCGTCACGCGCATCTCGACGTCCTTCGGGAAGACCTGGCCGCGCACCTGCTCGAGGCGCTTGACGATCGTATCGGCGATGACGACCGCGTTGGTACCCGGTCGCTTCGCGATCGCCACCGACACGGCCGGCGAGCGCTCGAGACCGGTATCGGACTTGACGATGTTGGTGACGCGGTTCTCAGCCGGCGATGTCGCAAGTACGATGCCGGCGACGTCGCGGATATAGATGGGCCGGCCGTCGCGAGCAGTCAGCAGCAGGTTGCCGATGTCGGACAAAGCCTGCAACGTCTGGCCAGCCACCACCACCCGTTGATTGCCCTCATCGCGAACCGTGCCGATCTGGAAGGAGCGGTTGGCGCCCGCGATTTTGCCCGTCAGCTGCTGCAGCGTGATGCCATACAGCGAGAGCTTTTCCGGATCCGGCTCAACCTGGATCTCTTCCGGCTGCTCCCCGACTATGTAGGTGAGGCCGATATCGGGGAGCTTTGCGACCTCGACCTGCAGTTCATGAGCAAGACGCGTCAGGTCCGCCGAAGAGTACCGCGCCGCCGCCTGCGATGCTGGCGTCAGCGTCACCACCACGATGGCGACGTCATCGATGCCGCGCCCGACGATCAGCGGCTCCGGAATCCCGACGGGGATGCGATCCATGTTGGCACGGACCTTTTCGTGAACACGCAGAATCGCAGCGTCCGAGCTGGTGCCGACCTTGAAGCGGGCAGTCACCAGCGCGCCGTCATCCGTGGTTTGGGAGTAGACATGGTCCACACCGTCTATGCCCTTGATGATCGTCTCCAGCGGCTCGGTCACGAGCTTGACGGCATCCTCGGCCTTTAGGCCGTTAGCGGACACGTGGATGTCGACCATGGGTACGGAGATCTGCGGCTCCTCCTCGCGCGGCAGCGTGATCAGGGCCACAAGCCCAAGCGCCAGCGCGGCCAGCAGGAACAGGGGCGTCAGCGGCGATGCGATGAAGGAACGGGTAAGCCAGCCGGCGATGCCGAGTTTCATGGCAGGACGACCTTGTCGCCATCGGCAATACCACTCAGGATCTCGATGCGCGGCTGGCCGGCGTCCTGGAATTTCCCGCCCAGCACGACCGCAACCTCGAGCGGGCCGTCGGCCGTCACGACCGTGACGTAGTCTATGCCGTGGACGGTCCTGAGTGCCTCAGGCGGAACGCCCAGCATGGTCCGTTTGGCAACCGGTATGGAAACGAGCGTGCGCTCATTGACGAAATAGGTCCCGATATCGAGGACTTCTACGTCGGCAATCACACGACCACTCTCGATCTCGGGGTAGACCTTGGCGATCCGCCCCTCGCTAGCCTTGACGAAGCCGGCATTGGTACCCGTGCCGCGTTCGCCGATGTCGACGCGGGCGCCTTCCGTTATTTCGACGGCGTGCCGTTCCGGCAAGGACAGTCGCAGATAGTATTGGCCCGACGCCACCCGTGCGACGGGTTCGCCCGCCATGATCACCGAGCCGGCGGCCACCGGCACGGTCAGCACCCGGCCATCGGCCGGAGCCAGGATATCGCCTTCCCTGGTGCTTTGCTCGATGACCGCCTTCTCGGCAATCGCAGCCGCCAGCTGGTTGGTGACGACATCGAATTGCGTCTTCGCGGCGTCGACCCGGCTTTGAGCCGCGGCACCTTTGGCGAGCAGGTCCTGCGCGCGCTGCAGATCGGTGCGGGCACTATCGAGTTGCGAATTCAGCGCCGCGATCTTGGCGTCGGCGGATCTGAGCTGCAAGGCCAGCTTGTCGTCGACGACCGTGGCGATCACGTCGCCCTTGCTTACCTGGACGCCCTCCGAGACGCGGACGGACGCGACGGTTCCCGAAATCCTCGCCCTGGCCGGCAGGATCGTGCGGCTCTCCACCTGTCCATACACAGCCTTCATCTCGGTGACGGCCGTGGCCTTGACTGTGAAATCGGCGGCGCGTGCATCGACCGCGACAAGGCCGGCGACGCCGATCAAAACAATGTTCGCGAGGGCCGATCGTATGGTTCTCATTATCCTTGTCTCGTCGATTGAATCGGTCGGGAGGCGACCAAGCCGCCTCCCGGCTAGCGGCCATTGCTCGATGACCTACCGTTACTTGAACGCCACACCCTGCTTGCAGCCGAGCTTCTTGAAGACCATTGCCGCCGGGCAGAAGCCCGTGACCGAGGCCTGCACCATGTTGAGCCCTGCAAAGGCGGTCAGGAGGAACCAGTAGGGCGAATGGTAGATGCCGAGCGCCAGCGATATCAGCACCATGAAGCCCGCGAACATGAGAACTGCCCTGTCTATTGTCATCCTTTTTCTCCCGAAGATGCGCCGGCGTTACTCGGCCGGCTCGATGTGGATGGCCTTGAGTTTCTTGATGCCGAGAACGTCGAGCGCCAGCCCCTCATAGAAGGTCTCGCTCCTTCCTTGCCGCACCTTGTGGAGGAAGTATTTCTCGAACCCGACCTTCGCCGCGTGAACCCACTTGCCCTGTGAGGACCAGTTGACGTTTCGGGGAGGGATCTGCGGCTGCGCGACAAAGGCTATGCCTTCATTGCCGAAATCGGCGAGGCAGACCGCATTCCAGGTCGCGACAGCCCTCGGGTGCTCGCCGCGGAGCAGCGCGCCGATGTTCTCGGCCGTTGCCGTGACCATGGATTCGATCATGAAGCCCGTCTTGGGCACGCCCACGGGAAGCGGGGTCTTGCCGACCGGCGGAATGGCCACACAGACGCCGACCGAGAAGATGTTGGGGTAGGCCCGATTGCGCTGATGCTTGTCGATAGTGACGAAGCCGCGGGGATTGACGAGGCCTTCGATCCCTTTGACAGCGTCGACGCCCCGGAATGCCGGCAGCATCATTGAGAAGGCGAAGGGCAGGTCGTGCTTGGCCTTGGTGGCACCATCCTCGTCGACTTCCTCGACATGCATCACACCGGCGTCGACCGAAGTCACCTTGGCGTTGGTGATCCATTTGATGTGGCGATCGCGCATGGCGCTTTCGAGCAGGCCCTTGGTATCGCCGACCCCGTCAAGGCCGAGATGGCCGATATAAGGCTCCGGCGTCACGAAGGTCATCGGCACGCTGTCGCGTACCTTGGCCTTGCGCAGCGCGGTGTCGAGGATGAAGGCGAATTCGTAAGCCGGACCGTAGCAGGACGCACCCTGGACCGCGCCCACGACGACTGGGCCGGGCTTGCGGACCAATTCGTCGAACCTCGCCCGCGTGGCGACGGCATGGTCGATGTGGCAAATGGATTGAGTATGGCCGCCAGGTCCGAGACCCGGCACTTCGTCGAAGGCAAGATCGGGGCCGGTCGCGATGATCAGATAGTCGTAGTCGACGAAGGAGCCGTCATTGAGCTCGACGCGGTTTTCCTTCGGATGCACCTTCTTCGCGCCCTCGGGGCGCAGCGCGATACCGCGCCGCTTGAAGACATCCTCCAAATCGACAGTGACGTCATTGCGCTCCCGCCAGCCGACGGCGACCCAGGGATTGGAAGGCACGAAGGAATAGGACGTGCCCAGCATGACGACGGTCAATCGGTCGTCTCGGCCAAGCTTGTCGCGCATTTCGTATGCCATGATCGTGCCGCCGAGACCTGCTCCGAGGACGACGACGTGGCACATGATATGCTCCCGTTGGTTCGATCTTTCGCAGCATCATGCGTGGGAAAGTCGCGTTCCGCGTTGATCGGGCTCAATTTCCAAAGGCGAGGTACAATTGTAAGGTGACGTCGTCCGATGAGCCCGAACGGTGAGCTTGAATATAACATTCAAAGATTATAAATTCAAGAATATGAATGTAAGAGATTTGATCCCGGCCTCAGCCAAGGCGGCGGAGCTGCTTCGAAGTCTGTCCCACCCGCAGCGGTTGCTGGTGCTATGCGCCCTCGGCAATGAGGAGCGCTCGGTGGCCGAACTGCGAGAACTTCTCGACATCGACCAGGTGCCGATGTCACAACAGCTTATGCGGCTCAGGGCCGACGGGTTGGTCGAAGCCCGTCGCGAAGGGACGACCGTCTATTACCGCATCACCAGGCCGGAAGTGCTGACTGTTATCGGGGCGCTGCATTCGGCTTTCTGCCCGAGTTAGCTGGACCAATCCTGCTTGTCTAAGCCTCGATCCATCAGAGGCGGAGGTGACGTTTCCGGTCTTGATCAATGTCAAAGCGCTTCGCCCCGATCTGGGATTGCCTGCTTGCATAGCAATGAAATCATCAGGCGTGCGTGCCTGATCCGACTGCGGAGAAACAAATGATCCTGAGCAATGGCACTCTTGTAGCGGTCACGGATGGCGAGAGGCTTCGGCTGTTCCACAACAAAGGCCACGAACCGCATCTCGAACTGGTTGAAGTCGAGGATCCCGTCCTTGAGATAGCTCGCGCTGGGTCCGGTGGCAGGCATCGCAGCTCTACTGCCAACCCGGATGAGTCGCGGTTGCGTGAAGACGACTTTGCCGCATCGATTGCGAGCTATCTCAACCATCAAGCTCGCGAGGAAGCGTGCGAGAACATCCTGGTGATCGCCGATCCGCGCACGCTTGGCGAAATGCGCAGGCACTACCAGCCGTCATTGAATGCGAAGCTGCTGGGCGAGATCGGCAAGGACTTCGTCAAGCATTCGGCGGAGGCGATCAAGTTCGCCGTTTCGATCGCCTGAGGATCGGCACGCTGCGGTCCTTGAGCCGACTAGAGCCTGAACACGGTTTCGGTCCAGGGCAAATTGATGCAGCGCCTCAGCCTTGAACGAGGCAGCGATTTCCCGATCGTTACCCGAAGTTCGATCCCTCATCATCGAATGGTGGTGCGGGAGGCGCGCCCAACCGACCCGGGGAACTCTTCGGACGCCCAGCTCACAGAAGCGAGAAATGCGAACCCAAGAAGACGAGGAATTGGCCGGTGATCAGAGGAACTCTTAAGACGGGACCGTCCTCCCCACTGTCCTGGACCGGTTGCCCGCGCACGCACGGGTGCGCCTTCAGGACATCCCTCCAGATGGTTGGGAAGTCCGATCCCTTGCTCCTTTCGGCGTTGCACGCATCAACAAGCCTCGCGACCGCGTTTCTCATCAAGTGAAGATACCCTAAGTGTCTGGTTGCAAAGCATATGCCCGAATATGCGGGGGAAAATTTGATCTTGATCAATGCATCGAAAAGAACCGCTGACAGTCGGATCAACCCGCGGCGTCAACCTATGATATCAAGAAGCGCATCGAGAATGCGCTGAAGCGCAATGCGGAGCTCGAGGCGGAGGAGATCAAGGTCAACGTCCTCGGTAATGGTGCGGCGAGACTCGAAGGCCGGTGCACGCCTTGTCGGAACGTAAGGCCGCCGAGCGTGCCTACCCGCCGAAGAAAGACCAGCGAGTTCCCCCTGGGAGGCAAGGCGACAGCGGCTCCGCGCCCTGTCACCTTTACCATTTTGCTACTCAGAGCGGGCATCAGCTCGACATCAGTCGATTGAGCCAGAACTCGTTGAGCAGCGAACGGGTGACACCGCCGACCACCCATTCTCTCAAACGACTATGTCCGTAGGCGCCCGATACGATCAATTCGGCATTGATCGAGGCGAGGAAATCAAGGAGGCGGTTGGCCTGATCATCGTCCGTCTTGATGACTTCGGTACGCGCCTTGATACCGTGGCCGGCGAGGAAGCTCGCCACGTCCTTGACGCTGTCCTTGATCCAATCATCCGGATTGCGATCGACCGCGACGATGGTGACGTCATTGGCCAGGGTCATCAGTGGCACAGCGTCTGCCACGGCGCGCCTCGCTTCGCGCGTGTCTTTCCAGGCGATGACGACCTTGCCGGCTGGAAGGCTTGCGGCGCCATGGGCCGCAACCAGCACCGGCCTGCCGGCACGCAACACCAGACTGCCCGGATCGGCGGTGCGGTAGGAGTCGCCCTTGGATGCGCCCTGTGAGGCGCTGGTGACGATGAGGTCGGCGAGACGGGAACTTCTGACCAGCGCATGATCCGGGTTCTCGATCGCGCCGCGCCAATCCGTCTTGACCGCTCCGGCGACGAGACTCTCGAATTCGCCTCGGACGCTTCCAAGCCTTTGCCGAATTTCATCCCTCGACTGCTCCCAGAGCTCGGCCGCGATGGCCGCGCCCTCGGGCGCCATCGTTACCGGCAACGGCGCATCAGCAGCGCAGAAGCCGATCAGACGCGCGTCAAAACGTTTGGCAAGATCGATGGCAATCCGCGTCAGCGGTTCGATCGGACCGTCGATGCCAAGGTTCAAAAGAATGGATCTGTAGGTCATCGGAAGCGCCTTCGATTTGAATGTTTCGATGCGCTAAAAAACTACCGCGCGGATAGGACTTCACCTTGATGCGGATCAAAATGCGCCTCGCGAGCCATCAGGGTATAAGGGATTCGAAATGGATCACTTCGCCGTCCACAACGAAGGCACCGTTCCCGATGTGGTGGATCGTCTTCGGTTTTGGCTGTGCCGGATCGATCCAGGCTTTCAGAACCTCCAGGACGAACAGATTGTATCTGTCGACCAGGCGCGTATCGACAACGCGGCATTCGAGATTGGCGAAACATTCGGCCACCAGCGGCGCCGACACCTGCTCAGCGCGCAACGGTGTCAGCCAAGCTGTCGCGAACTTATCCGTATCGCGACCAGGGCAGTTGCCGACTTTGACGACCCTCTCTGCAAGTTCAACGGCAGGAAGTGCGATTACGCACTCCTTTGTCTGACGCAAAGGGAAGAACGAAAAGTCGTTGCTCGACACAACGCAGGCGATCGTCGGTGGCGCAATTTCCACCATCATGTGCCAAGACATGGCCATTACGTTCGCGCGACCTTGCCTGGATCTGGTCGTCAGCAGAACGACCGGACCTGGTTCGATCAGCCGATACACTTCGGCAAGCGGCAGGTCCTTCATCCTCGTCCCTCGATACGCACCCGCAGCATTTGTTCTCGTCGACTTGTTACGGCCAATGTCCCCCTTCGCCTTGATCCGGGTCAAAGCTGCGATGCGGGGTCGTCGAGGAAAGGGCGTTGATCGAAGCGACATGGCAACCGACACCGGTTGATCACGATCAATGCCGGATTGAACGGGTCCTGCGAGTGTTTTGTCGGTACTAACGAAGGATTTCATCCGTGACCGCTGAAGACATCCTCTTGTGGGGGGCGGTGCTCTCCCTCGCCTCCATGGCTGGAGCCGCGCTCTATCTGGAGCTGCCTTCTTCCAAAAGAGGCAAGCGAGCGCCCGCAAGCTTTGGCTTTGGGCGCAGCTCATGGTCTTCGCAAGCCGAAAACAAGACATTGAAGCGAGGAGCAAAAGGAAAGACATCATGATCTGGAATGCAGAAGAGCTCCGCGCGCCGGAGCTGCTCCCTTTCGCCAAATCCGGACAGAAGTTCATGCGCGCCAGCGCCGCTCTGCAGGCGCATTCGATGCGCGCGCTGCTGCGCTACCAGATCGAAGGTGCGTCGTTCCTCAAACGGCGGTTTGAGGATGATCTGAAGCTCCTCGATAGGCTGACGGGTGGCGACGAATTCGTCGATGCCTTCGGCGTGTTCGTGAATTTTGTTCAGAACGCCACTTCCGACTACGCGAACGAGGTTGGCAAGTTCGCTTCCATCGGCGCCAAGCTTGCTTCGGAAACAGCCGAGCGAGTTCGGAAAGAGGTGGAAACGACGATCAACGACATGGCTGCGGCTACCCTGCCTGCCTGAGAACGCGCGGAGAGCGGGCCAGAAGTTGTCTTCACTGCCTTCGCGAACGTCACCGGGACAGCCACATCCATCGGCCAGTCAAAGTCCGTGCAGGAGGCGACCTGAAGCCCATTTGCTTGGCGCTCGACGCATCTCGCTAGGTACGGCGCGGCATTTGAGCCAAGTCAAGGCTCGACATTCCTTCGTGCGGTATTCGGTGGGCATGAAACGTCGAAAAGCATTCAGAATCGTGGCATTTGCCGTCGCCGCTGTCGTCTTCGCATTTCCGGGTCGGGCGGGCGATAACTCGCAAATTGCATACGGCAAGAGGCTCGTGGAAACGAACTGCGCACGCTGCCATGCGGTTGGCACGGCCGGACCAAGCACCCATCCCGACGCGCCGCCCTTTAGATTGTTGCACTTGCGCTATCCGCTCGAAGACCTGCAAGAAGCGCTCGCCGAGGGGATTTCCACCGGTCACCCGGACATGCCCGAGTTCGTGGCCACCCCCGATCAGATTGAGGCCATCATCGCCTACATCGGGAGCCTCGATCGATGATGGGGACTGTTCAGACCGGCATTCATGCTGTCCCGTCAACGGCTGGCGCTTCCCGAAGCTTGCCGGCCATCAATTTGCAGGTTGCAGGCAGGCTGCGTGACTATGCTGATCTACTCGTGCAGCAGGGCGAGGGCAGGTTTCGTGCCAAGGCTTTTCGGTGGGCCGCCGTTGTGATCGCGACGTTCGATCAGATACTTTTGCAGGACGGCCGTGAGGGATTGATCGCGCTTCCCGCCGTTGGAATGGGTATCGCCGGCGCGATCGCGGAAATGGTCAGCACCGGGCGCTGGTCGCAATTGGATCGTTTGCGAGGAGAACTGGCGCCCGAGGTCCTGTTCCGGAGCACCCCCGGCATCGGCGCGAGGCTGGCTCGCCGCCTTGCCGCCGAAGGCCAGATCGAGCGTCTGGAAGAGCTCGAGCATGCCGTTCGTTTCGGCAAGCTGCATGTGAAAGGCCTCGGGCCGAGGCGCATGCGAATGATAGCTGCGGCCATCGCGGAAGGCCTCGGCGTGCCGACACTCCCCCGGCGAACCATACCCGCTCGCCCACCAGTCTCGCAGCTTTTGCAGGTCGACCGGATCTACCGTGAGCGCGCGAGTGCGGGCCAGTTGCGCAAGATAGCGCCGAAGCGTTTCAATCCCGCCGGCGATGCCTGGTTACCCATCCTGCATGCCCGCCACGGTGACTGCATTTCACCGCTATGTTCTCAAACAGCCAGCTCGCGCACCGGCTTCATAAGACGTCCGACTGGGTCGTCATCTACTATCACAAGGACGGCGTGCCTGGTCTCGAGCGGGTCATGGCTCGGTAAACGCATCATCCGTGGAAGAGAAAGCGCCGAAGACGAAGAGGAGATATCGAATGAAACGCGGAATCGGCAGTGAAGATGCCGAGACGCCTGAGCTGACAGTTCCCGTCCGGAAAGTCTGCTTCATAATCGCCAAGGCACATGAATTCGACGTCAAGGTTGCCGCTGGCGAGTCGGACACGGGATCCAATCCGACGGACGATAATGAGATTGCCGTGCTTGAGGACCATGACGACGACTCCGTGCGTGAAGAGCTAGGGTCACTGATCTCGGAGCTCTCCATAGACGAGCAGATCGACCTCGTGGCGTTGATGTGGCTCGGCAGGGACGACGGCCAGGCCGGTGATTGGGAAGAGGTTCGCCAGCAGGCCACCTACGCCCATAACAAGCACACAGCCGGCTACCTCTGCGGCAACCCGCTCCTGGGTGAACACCTTGAGGCGGGTCTTGATGCAATTGGCCTGTCTTGTGGCGACTAGAGAGCGTGTCGCCGACCGGTCCGTTGACATTGATCAAGGTCCTTCCGACGAACCGCCCTTAAGCGTTGTGGCGACCCAGTCAGGGCAGGCCAAGTGGTACTCGTGGAACACATATCGGACAGTACAAGAACGGCTTCGCGGGGTGGGTATCGTCATGATCAAGAGAGGCGATATCGTCCGCATCAACTTCTTTGGCGAGCCTGGAAGACACTGCGTTCTACTGTCCAAGCCTTCAAAAAGGCTCTGCAAAAGGGTTGGAGATGGCTGGTCGGGCGAACCCTGGCGCGTCGTCGACTAAATGATATCAACGATATCGACCCTTCTCCAGCGACCTTGATGCATATCAAAGCGGGTGCCCATGGACCGTGCTGATCTACCTGCTCCTGATGGAGTTTGGATATGATCTACACGACAATACTGGTCCAGCTCGACATCGACGCACCAGCCACGCCGCGCCTGATTTTCGCGCAGGAGATCGCGAGGAAATTCGAGGCGGATCTTATCGCACTAACGGCGGGCGAGGCCTCCATGTTGATGTCGCCGAGCGAATCCCCGCTGGCCGCGGCGGCGATTTTGCGACAGCTGGAAGATCGCATGAAGGAGCTCAAAGAGGAGTTCCTAGCGGTCGTCGGCAACAATGAGCGTGCGTCATGGCGTGCTGAACTTGACGATCCCACGCGCGCTGTTGCCCTGCACGCACGCGCAGCCGATCTGGTGATCACCGGGCCGCCCCCTGCAGCTTCTGCCGGCGACTTCCACAGGACAATTGATCCGGGTGCATTGATCCTTTCCGCTGGAAGGCCCGTTCTGTTAGCCGCGGATGATCTTAGCGCCCTAAAGAGCGAGAAAGTCATGGTCGCCTGGAAAGACTGCCGTGAATCGCGGCGCGCTGTGATCGATGCGATGCCCTTCTTGCGCAATGCCAAGGAGGTGACTGTTTTCAATACGGCCGAGCAGGGGACGCTCGCTGCCCGAGATGGCGCGGCCGATGTTGTGCGCTTCCTGATGAAACACGGAGTTAAGGCCCAGTCCCAGTTGATGGAGAGCGACGAATTGTCAGCGGGCGACTCGATCACAGTCGTCGCAGATCAAATCGGGGCCGACCTGATCGTGGCCGGTGGTTACGGCCACAGCCGGTTCCGAGAATGGGCGTTCGGGGGCGCGACTCGAACCCTGCTCAGGTCGGGCTCGTTCCATAGGCTGCTGTCGAACTGAACAGCCACAGCCGTCGGGTCCGCCGGCCACCTAGACGTAATATCAAGGGGACAAGCCCATGCAGCTCTCGGCATCCCTGTTCTTGACTAGACATGAGCTGAAAGCGCAGCCAGCCCTGATGGGCGAGGCCGCCGCCAGGGAGGGACGCTACTTCGATCTCTGCCTGGTAGGCTGGACGGCGAACCACGAGACCGCCCGGATGACCGCCGAGGAGGTGGTGTTCAGCTCTGGCCGGCCGACGATGATCCTTCCGGGTGAGAAGGACGTCGGCACGATTGGCCATGTCGTCATCGCCTGGGACGGCAGCCGGGTGGCTGCAAGGGCGGTGGCCGACGCCAAACCGTTCCTGGAACCGGCGTCGGCAGTATCGATCGTTACCGTAACGGACGAGAAGGTGTTGCCGCGCCAGGATATCGGTGAACGCCTTGCACATGGGCTTGGGGCGCGCGGCTTGCGGGCGAAGGCCGAGTCAATTCACACCGGCAAGAATGAAATCGGCATCGCTCTTCAGGAGCACGCCGTGAAGATAGGCGGCAATCTTCTCGTCATGGGCGGATGGGGCCATTCTCGCCTTCGGGACTTTGTGCTTGGCGGGGCAACAGAGGGCATCCTATCGGACCTGCGCCTGCCGGTGTTGATGTCTCACTAGGCGCGTTCTCACAGCGCAACGCGTTTCGTGACCGCCTGGTGCTAAGAATGCCGTATTCGCGGACATTGGTTGACGGCAGCTTGTTTCAGGCTTGAAAGCCAAGTGAAATCTGAAATGCGCTAGTCGTCATCATTAAAGGGGTAGAAGTGGACCGCCTTTAACGTGACCGGAACGTCATAGCCTTCGATGAGCACCATGGCCCACTGATCTCCCTGATCATCTTGCCAGGTGTCGGTAACGCGACATCTTACGGCCACATCCATGCCGACCTTGATCTTGTCTGTTCGCTTTGCCATTCTGAACTCCCGTTTTCCGCACGCAAGCCGGCCCTTTAGTTTCCCGCTCCCAGCGTTATTTGCTGCCTACATGGTCATTTCCGGTTCCAGTGAGCGCTCCTTTGCCGGCTCCGGAATATCGGTCATGGTCGCTTCCGTCAGGAGCAGGACGCTGGCGACGGAGACGGCGTTCTCCAGCGCGACGCGCACGACCTTGGTCGGGTCGATGATGCCGGCCTCGACGAGGTCGACATATTCCTTGCGGCCGGCGTCGAAGCCGAAATTTCCCTTGCCTTCGGTCATCTTGGCGACGACCACCCCGCCGTCGACAGCCGAATTCTCGGCGATCTGGCGCACAGGCATTTCGAGCGCGCGCTTGAGGATCTGGACGCCGGTTCGCTCGTCGCCTTCGCAACGCGCCTCTTCATCCGTGACCACACCGATGCAGCGCAGCAAAGCCAGTCCGCCGCCGGGCACTATGCCCTCCGCGACAGCGGCCTTGGTGGCGCTGATGGCGTCGTCGAGCGCTTCCTTCTTCGATTTCATCTCGGCCTCGGTGGGGGCGCCGACCTTAATGACGGCCACCCCGCCGGCGAGCTTGGCCAGCCGCTCCTGCAGCTTCTCCCGGTCATAGTCGCTTGTGGTGTCGCTGATCTCGCGGCGGATCTGTTCGACGCGCCCTTTGATGGCCTTCTGGTCGCCGCTGCCGCCGATGATCGTGGTGTTGTCCTTGTCGACCACTACGCGCTTCGCGCGCCCCAACTGTGCCATCGTGACGTTCTCGAGCTTGAGGCCGATGTCCTCGGAAATGACCTGCCCGCCCGTCAGGATGGCAATATCCTGCAGCATGGCCTTACGACGGTCGCCGAAACCCGGCGCCTTCACGGCGCAATTCTTGAACGTGCCGCGGATCTGATTGACGATCAGCGTTGCAAGCGCCTCGCCCTCCACATCCTCCGCAATCACCAGCAGAGGCGAACCCGATTTCGCTACGGCTTCGAGCAGCTTGATGAGATCATTGAGCGAAGCGATCTTCTTCTCCACGATCAGCACGAGTGCGTCTTCCAGCACCGCTTCCATCTTCTCGGGGTCGGTCACGAAATAGGGGGAGAGGAAGCCACGGTCGAACTGCATTCCCTCGACCACGTCGAGGACCGTTTCGGTGGTCTTCGATTCCTCGACCGTGATGACGCCTTCGCCGCCGACCTTCTCCATGGCTTCGCCGATCAGTTCGCCGATGAGCGGATCATTGTGCGCGGAGATAGTCGCCACCTGTTCCTTCTCGCGCCTGGTCGAGACTGGCCGCGATATTTGCTTGAGCGTTTCGATTGCCCGCTTCGTCGCACGGTCGAGACCGCGCTTGATGTCGATTGCGCTCGCACCGGCAACCACGTTGCGTACGCCGTCTGCAAACATGGCATGGGCGAGTATGGTCGACGTGCTCGTTCCATCGCCAACCATATCGCCTGTTTTCTCGGCCGCCTGTCTCAACATGCGCGCGCCGAGGTTCTCTTCCGGATCCTTCAGGTCGAACTCCTTGGCGATAGTCACGCCGTCGTTGCAGACAATTGGTGCGCCCCATTTCTTTTCGATCAGAACCGACTTCGAGCGCGGACCGAGCGTCACCCGCACGGCATCTGCAAGCTGGGTGGCGCCGCGAAGGATCTTTTCGCGCGCTGCTGAGCGGAACAATACCTGTTTGTGAGCCATAGTCGTCTCCCAGACTGCCAGACCCATCTACATAGGCGCGTTGCCGCCGACCGGCTTTGATGCGCATCAATCGCTATTCCGGGCCGGGTTGACTGATGTGCTCTCACATCAGGAGATGGCCATGCAGACGAACGAGACGCCGCATTACGATGCCAGCGTGAACACGACTGGCTGCTGTCCCAAATTCAATCCTGGCGGCTGGGACGATCAGGAACTACACTTCCGCAACAAGCCATTCGTGAGAGCGACGACCCGCAGCGTCATGCATGTCCCCGTAAACATGGGCGGCGTGTTCGCCAGAGTTAACCAGCACATCGACGCTGCCGGCGCTTCGGCCGGCGGCCAGTTCGTTCTCAGCCGCGACTCTCTCCCCTTGGGCAAGCGAACATCTTTTTTCACTCTCCAAAGCCGTTCCCGAGGAAGAAATGATCACACTGAGCGGCGACTTTCTGACGGAGGTGTTCGAAGGCCCGTATAGCGAGGTAAGGCAGTGGTACGAGGAGATGCGGCAGATCGCGCGCGATCGAAAATCAGAGCCGCGCGACCTCTCTTCTTCTATACGACGTGCCCGAAATGCGCCAAAGCCTACGGAACTATGTCGTTGGTGTCACGGCCGTAGCTTCGCAGGTCACGGCGCGGAGCCGTCACTCAAGGCATTGAGAAAAGGTAACTTACTTCCAAGTGATGGAGACGGAGTCGAGCGCACTGCTTGGAGGAGCATTCGCAATGAATCGAGTTGGCGGTTTCCTGCTGATCATGCTCATCGCGGTAGCGATCACGGCCGGTATGGCTTTCTTGCTTTACAGGGACGAGCTTGGCCGTCTGCGCGATACCGTCAGCCGTGGCAGTCTAGTCGCCAAGCTTGACATCGGCCAGATCGAATACGCCGACAAGGGCGCCGGCGTTCCGCTGCTATCGATCCACGGCGCCGGCGGCGGCTTTGACCAAGGCCTTGCCCTTGCTGCTGATCTTCTGGGCGGGGGCTTTCGGGTCGTCGCGCCTTCGCGCTTCGGCTATCTGCGGACGCCCGTTCCGAAAGACGCCTCTCCAGCCGCGCAGGGCGACGCGCACGCGGCGCTGCTTTCTAGATTGAATGTTCCCAAAGCGGTGGTTATCGGTGTTTCGGCCGGCGCCCGTTCTGCCGTCGAGCTGACACTTCGGCACCCGGACAAGGTCGCTGTTCTCATTCTGGTCGTCCCAGCCCTTTATTCGCCGACCAGTCCGGTCTCGATCGACGTCGGTCGCGGCAACAAGTTCGCATTCTGGGCCGTCAATGCTGGCGGCGATTTCGCCTGGTGGGTCGCCGAGAATATCGCACCGTCGGTACTCATTCGCTTCCTCGGCGTCCGGCCGGCACTGGTGGCGGCTGCGCCCCAGGCCGAGAGGGACCGCGTCATGAGCTTCGTCAGGAGCGTTGAACCGCTGTCGCTGCGCTTCCCTGGAATCAACATCGACAGCGCCCCTGAGTTACACGAGCTGCCGCTGGAAGAAATCACTGCACCGACAATAATCATCTCCGCGCGCGACGATCTGTTTAACACGCTGCCGGCAGCCGAATTCACAGCGGGAAAGATTCCCGGTGCAAAGCTGGTCGTCCACGACACCGGTGGACATCTTTTGGTTGGACGGGTGCAGGAGGTCCGCAAAGCGATCCGCGCGTTTTTGGGTGGCGTGGGCCTGACCCTATCAGGACAGTGAACAATCATCTGCTCGGGGCAAGCCTATGATCGGTTCGTTGTTGTTTCTCCATCGAAGGGACGGTTGATCTCGCGCAAAGCGAAACCTGATCAATGGCGTAGAATGATTTCATTCAGGATGGAGCAGGCCAATGACGAAGGCTTTGGTGAAGTCCGTCGGGGTAGCGAACGCCGCTCTGGCCCTTATCCCCACTTTGGCGTGGGCGCAGGCGCCTTCCGACACTGGAAGATATGATTGGGAACCGCACATGATGTGGGGCGGAGGTTGGTACGCGATGATTTTCGGTCCGCTGTTCATGATCCTCTTCCTCGCGGTGCTGATGCTGGCCGCAGTCGCACTCGTCCGCTGGCTGGGCGGACCATGGTCGGGCCCAGTGTTGCCGCATCATTCAACCGCCAAACCCCTTGACATTCTCAGGGAGCGATTTGCGCGCGGCGAGATCGATAAGGAAGAATTCGAGGAAAGGCGCCGTGTGCTCGGCGAATAGGAGTATTGGCGCCCTGTAGGACGCCGGCCACCTCTTGAAGGAGCGCGCCCATGGCTGGCCTCCGAAATGTGACGAACCCCTGCCTGTACCTTTTCGCAAGGCCGAGGTCCGAAACGAGGCTATGCTTCGAACCAGGTGCCCTGCCGGCCTTTGACGATCTCCACTGCGTCTTCGAGCCGCCCGATCGCCGACGGGTTGCCCGTGGCTTCGACAAATTCGATCGCGGCGCTTACCTTGGGGCCCATTGAGCCGGCCGGGAAATCGCGCCCGGACAATTCTGTTGCCCCGACTTTGCCAAGCGCGCGAGCGTCCGGCGTGCCGTAGCCGACATAGACAGCATCGACATCGGTCAGCATAAGCAGCATGTCGGCCTTCAACTGACGCGCCAGAAGCGAGCTCGCCAGGTCCTTGTCAACGACGGCCTCAACTCCGATCATGCTGCCGTCCTTGCGAGCGATCACGGGGACACCGCCGCCGCCCGTGCAGATCACGACGACGTCGTGCTCGACCAGATAGGAGATCACGGACACTTCCAGTATCTCGAGAGGCCGCGGCGAAGGCACGACGCGACGCCATTTGTCGCCATCGGGCGCAACTGCCCAGCCGCGCTCGCCTGCAAGCTGTCGTGCGGTCGCCTCGTCATAGACAGGGCCGATCGGTTTCGTCGGATGCGCAAAGGCCGGATCGCGAGGGTTTACCTTCACCTGCGTCAGCAACGTCGCAAAAAGCTTGTGGCTCGCAAGGCTGGCAAGCTCCTGCTCGATCATGTAGCCGATCATGCCGGCGCTCTCGGCGCCGAGAACGTCCAGTGGGAAGGCACCGTCTTTCGACGAGGCCGACTGGAGCGCAAGCAGCCCAACCTGCGGGCCGTTGCCATGCGTGATGACGAGTGAGTGGCCTTCCGCGATGAGCGCTGCCAGAATGATCGCGGCGCGCTTGACGTTCGCGCGCTGATTTTCAGCCGTCATCGGCTCACCGCGCCGCAACAGCGCATTCCCGCCCAAAGCTGCGACGATCAGCATCTCAGTTGCCGATCGTGGCGACGAGCAGCGCCTTGATCGTATGCATGCGGTTCTCCGCCTGGTCGAACACGATCGACGCGCCCGACTCGAACACCTGATCCGTAACCTCCATGCAGTCGATCCCGAATTCGCGCGCGACATAGGCGCCGACCTCGGTCTCGGTGTCGTGGAATGCCGGCAGGCAATGCATGAATTTCACATGCGGATTGCCGCTGGCCGACATCACCTCGCTCGTCACCCGATAGGGCGTCAGCTGACGAATGCGCTCCGGCCAGCCGGACTTGTCCTCGCCCATGGAGAGCCAGACATCCGTGTAGATGAAATCAGCGCCTTCGACGCAGCTCTTCACGTCCTCGTCCAATCTGAAGCGGCTGCCGCTGCGCTCCGCCAGGGTTCTCACATGGGCGCAGAATTCGTCGTCCGGCCAAAGCTCCTTGGGTGAAGCTATACGTATGTCGATGCCGACCTTGGCGGCGCCCACGGCCAGGGATTGCGCGACATTGTCCCGACCCTCGCCGACGAATGTGACGGTCACGTCGGACAAATGCTTGTGCGTGAATTCACGCATGGTCATGAAATCGGCGAGGATCTGCGTCGGATGCGCCTCGTCGGTCAGGCCGTTGTAGATGGGCACGCCGGCATGCGCGGCAAGCAGCTCGGCCTGATGCTGCGCAAAGCCGCGATATTCGATCGCATCGTACATGCGGCCAAGCACGCGTGCGGTGTCCTTCATGGACTCCTTGTGTCCGATGTGGCTGCCGGAGGGTCCGAAATAGGTCACGTGCGCACCCTGATCATAGGCAGCCACTTCGAACCCGGTCCGTGTGCGCGTAGAGTCCTTTTCGAAGATGAGGGCGATGTTCTTGCGTACCAGGCGCGGTATCTCGTGCCCGGCCTGCTTGGCGGCCTTGAGATCGGCCGCCAGCTTCAGGAGGAACCGGATCTCCTCGGCCGAAAGGTCGTCCAGCGAAAGCACCGAGCGGCCATGCAGGTTGATCGACATTGGTCTTCCTTTCAGAGGGGATCGCGAGCGATAGGGCAGGTCATGCAGTGGCCGCCGCCGCGGCCGCGGCTGAGCTCGGCGCCCTCGACGGTGATCACCTCGATCCCCGCGCGGCGCAGAAGCGTGTTGGTGTAGACGTTGCGGTCGTAGCCGATGACAACACCCGGCTCGACTGCGACGACGTTGTTGCCGTCGTCCCATTGCTCGCGTTCGGCCTCGTAGCGGTCGCCGCCGGTGGCGATGATCCGGAGCGATTTCAGCCCAAGCGCCTCTGCGACGACCGTGGTGAAGGGGGCATTTTCTTCCCTGACCTCGACCGCTGCATCGCCGTCTCCGGGACGGATTGAGAAGGTGCGCAGCCGCTCGACCACGGGCGGATACATGGTGGCAAGGTCCCGGTCGCAGAAGGTGAAAACGGTGTCGAGATGCATGAAGCTGCGATCTTGTGGCATCAGCGCAGCGATCACGTGCGTTGCTTCGCCGGCGGCGAACAGGCTGCGGGCGAGGTCGCCAACCGCCTGCGGCGTGGTGCGCTCTCCCATCCCGACGAGAACGACGCCTCCGCCGACGGGCATGACGTCGCCTCCTTCCAGGCTGATACCTGTTCCGGCTTGGGGCGATACGAACGGAATGCCACAGTCACGGAAATGCGGGTGGAAGCGGTAGACTGCCTCGACGTTAGCCGCTTCGGGTCGCCTGGCGGGCCAATACATGGCGTTGACGGAAACCGCGCGATAAATCCAGCAGGAACTGTCGCGGGTGAAGAGCTGGTTCGGCAACGGCGGCAGCACGAAGTCTTGAGGCGCCAGCGTCCTTCCGGTCAGGCCCTTGGGCTCAAACGGAAGCTCGGCCCGAGCGATACCGCCGACGAGATAGTTCGTCAGCAGGTCCGCCGGCATTTCGTTCAGCCATCCTCGCATCTCGTCGACCATGTCCAGCCCGACCACGCCAGCATGCACGCGGCGATCGAGAAGCCAGTCGCGTGCCTCGCTGAGGCCCATGGTCTCTGCGAGAAGTTCGCTGAACGGATGAACCGTCACGCCGCGTTCCTGCAAGGCGTCGACGAAAATGTCATGCTCCTGGCGCGCCCGTTTCACCCACAGCACGTCGTCGAACAGTAGCGACTTGCAGTTCTCCGGCGTCAGCCTGCGCAGGCTGAGATCCGGCCTGTGGACCATCACCTCGCGGAGGCGGCCGACTTCCGAGTGGACCCCGAGATTCGCCATGAGAGGTCCCCTCAAAGCGCGCTGACGGCGCCGGTCCACATCTCGTAGACGGCGAGGAGAGCTACAGCGACGAGCGCGACTGCAATGACGGCTTCCACCGGGTGGAAGATGCGCTGATTACCCTCGCGGCGGGCCCAGACGTAGAAGATGATGCCCGGCGCGTAGAGGATCGCACACATGAACAGATACGCAGGTCCGGCCGCGTAAATCAGCCACAGCCCGTAGATCGTCGCCAGCACACCGGCAAAGAGAGGTCCGGCGCGCCGCTCGCCGCTCTCGTAGCTTTCCCCTGTCCAAGCCAGCTTGGCGGCGAAAGCTCCGGAGAAGATGTAAGGTACGAGGATGGCAGCCGAGGCGATGTAGAAGAGAGCCTGGTAGGTGCTCTGCGCAAAGAGCGTGATTACCAGGAAGGCCTGGACGAGCAGATTGGTGATCAGCAGCGATGTCGAGGGAACACCGCGCTCGCTTTCTCGACCGAAGAATTTCGGCATCGTTCCGTCCTTGCCGGCGACATGCGGTATCTCGGCGGCGAGCAAGGTCCAGCTCAAGAAGGCGCCGACGACCGAGACCACGAGCGCGAGATTAATGAGCACTGCGCCCCAGGGCCCGACAACCGCCTCCAGCACGCCCGCCATCGACGGGTTCTTTAGGGCTGCAAGCTCGGGTTGGCTCAGGATGCCAAGCGAAAGCAGCGAGACCAAAGCGTAAAGCGCGAGGCAGGTAAAGAAGCCGAGCACGGTTGCGGTGGCGATGTCCTTTCGGCGCTCTGCCCGGGCAGAAAACACGCTTGCACCCTCGATGCCGATGAAGACCCATAGCGTCACCAGCATCGTGCTCTTCACTTGCGCGGCGATGGAGCCGAGAGAGGCGTTGCCGAGCCCGGTGAAGTCGAGCGACCAGACATTAAGCTTGAAAGCGACGGCGACGACGCCAACGAAGAGGACCACAGGCGCAATTTTGGCCACTGTCACGATGGTGTTGACGACCGCGGCCTGACGAATGCCTGCAAGAATGAGGGAGTGAATCAGCCACAACAGGATCGACGCGCCGAGTACCGCCTGCCACGTGTTCCCGTCACCGAAGGCTGGGAAAAAATAGGACAGCGCGCTGAATACAATCACGGCGTAGGACACGTTGCCGACCCATGCGCTGATCCAATAGCCCCAGGCGCTGTTGAACCCCATGAAGGGTCCAAACCCTGCCTTGGCATAGGCATAGGGACCCGCATCGAGTTCGGGTCGGCGAACTGCCAGCGACCGGTACACGAACACCAGCGCGAGCATTCCGACGGCGGTGATCGCCCAGCCGATCAGGATGGCCAGAGGGCCGGCGCCGGCTGCCATGTTCTGCGGCAGGCTGAACACGCCGGAACCGACCATCGAGCCGATGACGAGCGCTGTCAGGGACCCCAGTCGCAGCTTCGTCGATGCCGTCGCCCTGGCTTCCCGGATTGGGATATTGATTTCTGTCGTGGACATGATGCCCTCCCGAATTGCGGACAGTGGGAGGATTCAACAGGACAGAGAGGTCAGCGCCTTGACGCTGGTCAAATCCAGTTCCTTGCGGCGACCGCCGAGCGCAGACAAAGTTCGTACGGACCTACAGGAGTTGCATGGCGCAGTAACCCGCAGCGGCGGCAATCAAAGTCATGCCGGCCAGCGGCAGCCAGAATCTCACCGGACCTGCGAATGCCGCAAGAGACAGGCGCCCGATCGCGTTCGCCATCAGCGCCGTCAGCACCGCACGTCCTACCGTTTCGATCGAGATTGAATGCTGGACCAGGCGCAGAGCGCTGAGCACTGAGGCGTCGACGTCAAACGCGCCCGCAATAGCGGAACTCGCCAGCAGGCCCTGTTCCTGAAATTGCGAGGCCAGCGCGGCGCTGGCTGTTGATGCGAATGCGAACAGCAGCGCAAAGATCAGCAATGGCACCAATTCGAATGGATTGCGCGCCACGCCAGGACTCTCCGGTTTGTGGCCGTGAATTGCCAATGCGATTGCTCCGCAGGCGGCGAATGCCAGCGCAGCAACGAGCGCGGGCGTGGCGATGAACGCGGCCACGCCCGGCGCCAATGCCAGAACGATGAGGCAGACTCGCAAGATCGAAACCATTGCCGCCAGCGAAGCCGCCCCCACAAAAGATAAGGGATTGTTTGCTGTGTTGGCGGCGCGAGCCAGCGACAGGGTGACAGCGGTGGACGAGACAATCGCGCCGGCAAGGGCGCTGACAATCAAGCCGCGAGCGTTTCCGAGAACGCGCACTGCGACGTAACCAGCGAACGAAATTGAGGCCATCAGCACCGTCAGGAGCCAAATCTCGCGCGGGTTGAAGCCGCCCCAGGGGTCCAAGGTGCGGTCAGGCAGCAGGGGCAGCACGATCGCGGTCATTGCTGCGAGTATCAATGCCGAGCGAAGCTCTATCCAGGTCAGGCGCTGCAGGAGTCCATGCAAGATCTCGCGGCTTGCAAGAAGTGCCGCGAGGGCCGCGCCGCCCGCGGCTGCAACCCGGAAATCGCCGGCCACACAGAGGGCTCCAAGGGCGAAGACGGCAAGGCCCGCGATGACGGAAGTGACGCTGAAATCCTCATCATGCGCGGCTTCGCGTGCCTTGTACCATGCAAAGATGCCGGCGAAGGCGAGGAAGCCGGCGACCAATACGGAATTCGCGCCGAGCGCCTGGGCCAAAGCCGCGACGATACCGCCGAGCAATCCCGAAATGCCGAATGTCCGAATGCCGGCTGTGCGGCTGCGATCGGGCGCGTCGCGCTCACGCCACCCACGCTCCAAGCCGACGAGTAGTCCTATAGCCAGGGCGACGCCGAGCCGGGCTATGAGCGAGTCCACGGCAGTTTGTCCTAAATTGACGGAGAAACCAGCCACTTGGGCCAGCGGCAACGTATGGCATTGCTTCGGCTCGGCCTCACCATTGTACGATCAACTCTCCAGCGCCTCTCGACCCGAAACCTCCGTGATAAATATCCGGAAGAAGACGTGCGGAAGATCATCCTCGACCGGGGGCGTGCCCGGTTTCAGCGCGCCGGGTTCCCACCAGTCGGCATGCTTGCTGAGTAAAGCCCAGGCATGATCGCGCTGTGCCTTGTGTCCTATCCGGTCAGGAAGTTCTTCATAGCGGCCGTTGACAACCACGCTCTTCCATCTTCGTCCCGTAACAATTTCGTCGACTTGAACTGACACGAGAGGATTGGAGCGCATCCAATTGACCTTCTTGCCCAACATGGAAAAGGCATAAAGGTGATTGTCCGCATGGGCGTAGTAGAACGGTACGATATAGGGTTGTCCATCCTTGGCACAGGCAAGGCGGGCAAACCGATTGGCTGCCAATAGCTTCGTGCATTCCAGAGTGGAAAGAGTGCGGATGATCATCGGTCCGTCCTCCTAGTTCTTTGCAGCTGATCCGCTCCGTTTCCTAGCCGTGCCGTAGGCGGCGACTGTCGGGTCGCGATGTCGGCCAGCGTCCAGCGTACGGCCGTCTCCTCAAGGATAGAGGTGACGTCGTCATCGGAGAGCTGCGGGAAATTGAGGTAGTGTAGGCTAAGCGCTCCGAAACGCCCCGGTTGGCTAAGACAGACGGTCCAGTCCGCCTCCGACGCAAGCTGGGTCAAAGTCTCGGTCGGCGCCACGGGAAGGGCGACCACGATTTCGCGAGGTGAACGCCGCTTAAGCGCGCGGATCGCGACCTTCATCGTCGTTCCGGTAGCGGCTCCGTCGTCGACAACAATCGCTGTTTTGCCGGCGACCGACAGGGGCGGACGCTTGCCGCGATATGCCGTGCGGCGTCGCTCGAGCTCGGGACGTTCCGCTGCAATCAGAACGCGAAGCTGATCGTCGTCAAGCGAGTAGGCTTCGACGATTTCCCGATTGAGCACGACGTCCGGGGGATCTCCGTCCACGATTGCGGCCACAGCAAGTTCCGGATTGCCCGGTGCCCCAACTTTACGCACGATGGCCAGATCAAGTGGCGCCTTGAGGGCCTTGGCTACTTCAGCGGCTACGGGAACGCCACCTCGAGGCAAGGCCAGGACAACCGGATCCTGCAGCCGGAGCTTGGCGAGCTCTATTGCAAGTTTCTGGCCAGCCTCCTGCCGATCGCGAAACATCGGTCATCCCTCCGGCCACAACTCGCGGAGCGATTTCTTCATCGAATTCCGGACCTGGACGATCTCGCCATGGGAGATGTGACGGTCGAGAAGTCGGAATACTGCTCCGATTGCCTTGTCGATGTCCACCTCTGGCTCATAGCCGAAGCTTTTTCTGACGCAAATGACGAAGTCGCGCTTCTTGCGCTCGTATGCCAGTTCGGTTGGTTTCCAGCCTTCGAAATAGGTTCCTCTGATCAATGTTGGCAGTTGGGCCGACAGATCAGCCACTTCCTCCGGCGAGAGCCAGTCGCGCAAAGTGTGCAGGACCGATTTCAGCAGGCGGAACGCGCTCTGCTCGTTCCAATCCAAGTCCTTGGCGAGTTCGTTCACCCATTGCTGTGCCTGTTCGGCAGCATGTATGATGGACGTGTGTGAAACGGAGTGTGTCATCGTTGCGATCCTCCAATCTGTTCCTTTCTCCGCCATTCAGACCTGCGCGCATTGCGTTAGGTCAATTTGACGCCCGGTTCATGCTTGAACCGACTGGTGTCGCGAAGGAGATGCTTCGGGACCTGCCGGCACCCGAACTCAGTTTGGAACCGGCTGCCACAGATGTGAACAAGCATGGGTGGGCGACCGAAGCCACTGGGTATAGTCTCCAAACAATGCGTCTTGTCGACAATTGAGAAACTGTCGTGGACCGGTTCATTGCGCGAGCCAACATCGCCCATTTTGAAGAACTGCTCGCCGGGGAAACCGACCCGGGAAAGCGGTGGATGATTCAGGGTTTGCTTGCGCGTGAAAAGGAAAAGCTCGAGATCGCGGAACGCCAGGCGGAGACAGCCCTGAAGCCAGTTACTCCTTCCAAGGCAGACGATCCAGCGGTGTAAGCGAGCCAGGCCCGTCAGGCGGACGGTTTCTTCCTCAGCGCACCTCCCAGGCGCACTGAGGAAGTGATCATTCGAGCCGTTATGCGGCCTTGACGGTGATCTTCTTCTCGGCCTTCTGGGCTTCGGCCGTCTTGGGCAGCTTCACGGTAAGAATGCCCTTGTTGAAGCTGGCGTCGATCTTGTCGACGTCGACCCCCTCAGGCAACTGGAACGAGCGGTGGAAGGAGCCGTAGCGGCGTTCGGAGAGGTAGTAGTCCTTCTCCTTTTCCTCCTTTTCTTCCTTCTTCTCGCCCTTGATCGTCAGCGTGTGGTTGGCAAGCTTGATCTCGACATTCTTTTCGTCGATGCCCGGCAGTTCGGCCGTGATCTCATACTCGTTGGCCTTTTCCACCAGATCCATCGCCGGCGCCACCGGCCAGGCGACGCTACGCAGTGTAGGCAGTTCGCGGCCGAAGAGCGTACGGGTGGACGGCACGCGGAAATCAAACGGATGGAAGTCGTCGAAGAGCCGGTCGATTTCGCGACGCAGGCTCTCGAACGACCCCATCCAATTGTCAGTCCGGACGGAAGCAGGAGCGTTCTTGTCGGTTTTCACGGGCAGTTTCGTTGCGGCTTCAGCCATGGTTTCTCTCCATAAGATAGGTTAATCAGCAAGTACCGCTGCCTCCGCTCTTCCACCCGCAGGTTACCCAGCAGGCGCTAGAGCGAGAGGTCAGCGGACCCGCTCGACAGACATCCTCGCTGAACTGGTCCTTTTGCTTCGCGATTTCCGCGTTTGGCGCGGATCGTCGCGCCCGCTTCGCCAATTCATGCTCGAGCTATCGAGGTCGGCATCAAAGCACCGGTATCAGCAGCCATCGTTGATCCGCATCAAACAAGCCCGAAGAAGAGGCGATTTCGGATCATTGAGCCAAAATCATGCGCGTTCAGCGGACCGCGGATTCGCCGCGAAAGGCCCTCAGGCCAAAAAGTGATTCAAATCAAAGCGCCAGACGGATCTTCCGTCACACTGATCGAATGTGGAATCCCATCGAAAGCGCACCATCCGGTTGCTATCTCGAACTGGCCGTCATCGACAACGATGGTGTGCACGCGCTTGTGTTCCCTTGTGAGAAGGCGTCGGCAGGTTGGACGAACGTGGTAACCGGGGCGCGCCTCGACATACATCCGACCCACTGGCGCGCCTGGAAGCCACAGGTATATCGGCAGGACTCTTTGCAGAATCCGAACTAGCTCTTCGGGTCGGCAATCAAGGCCATGCGTACCAGATGCGAGAGGCTGCCGGCCCCCATCTTACTCATGACATTGGCACGATGGATTTCAACAGTTCGCGGGCTGATCCCAAGATCGTAGGCAATCGTCTTGTTCGGCAGCCCGGAAACAAGGCCGTCGAGCACCTGGCGCTCTCGCTCCGAGAGCATGGCCAGATTCTTCCGAATGTCGGCGGTTTGCGGGTGCGCCGCACGGGCATGGTTGCGGGTGTCCAGAGCCGAGCGAATTGCGTCGATCAGCACTTGGTCATCGAATGGCTTCTCGATGAAATCGGCGGCTCCCTCTTTCATCGCCTGGACCGCCAGGGCGACGTCGGCGTGCCCTGTCATCACAATCACTGGCGCGCTTAGGCCGCGTGCTTTCAGCTGCCGCAGGAACTCGATGCCGTCAATGCCGGGCATGCGCACATCGGTGACGATGCAGCCGTCGATCTCCTTCGGTTCCGTTGCCAGAAATGCGGTGGCCGATTCATGCAGGCGCACGGCGAAGTCGGCCGTCGCAAGAAGGAAACCCAGCGACTTGCGGACGTCGACGTCATCATCGACGACATGAACGACATCACTGACCACCGGCGACCTCTTCCTTCTCTACGGCACGCAAGGTAAACCGAAATGCAGTTCCCCCGCCAGGCATCGACTCGGCCCAAATATGACCGCCATGCGACTCGACGATAGTCCGACAAATAGATAGGCCGACGCCCATTCCATGCTTCTTGGTGGTGACGAAAGGCTGGAAGAGCTGAGCTGAGACCTCAGACGCCAGTCCCGGGCCCGTGTCAATTACGCCAACTTCCGCCATGCCGTCTTGTCTTGCCACGGTAACGACGTGCAATTCCCGGCGAGGCGCGTCCTGCATGGCCTCAACGGCGTTTCTCATCAGGTTGAGCAACACCTGCTCGATCTGGATTCGGTCGGTCAAAACAAGTTCGGCCGCCGGATCGAGATCGTAACTGACACGCACGTCCGCCTCCCTGGCCCCAACCAAAGCCAGCGATGAGGCGTCCTCGATGAGCGCCGGCAGAAATTCGACCTGACGCTCGCTTTCGCCCCTGGCGACAAAGTCCCTGAGGCGACGGATGACGTCGCCGGCGCGCAGGGCCTGCTCGGCAGCCTTCTCGACAGCCTCCTGCAACATGGCGGCATTCTCGTCCTTGCTCTTCTCAAGGAGACGGCGGCTGCCCTTGAGGTAGTTCGTGATGGCTGTCAGCGGCTGGTTTATCTCATGCGCCAATGTCGAGGCCATTTCGCCGAGCGCGGTGAATCTTGCCATGTGAAGCAGCTCCTGCTGCTGCTCCTGCATCCTGGCTTCCGTTCTGTGGCGTTCCGTCAGGTCGCGGCAGAAGCCGGTGAAGAAGCGGCCGGTTCCCGGATGCATTTCGCCGACGGCGAGTTCCATCGGGAAGGTCGATCCATCCTTGCGCATCCCGGTTACCGTGCGCCCAAGCCCGATGATGCGGCGCTCTCCTGTCGTCAGATAACGCTGCATGTATGTGTCGTGCTCTTCCCTATAAGGCGAGGGCATCAGCAATTTGACGTTTTGACCGATGACTTCGCTGGCTTTGTAGCCAAACAATGTCTCTGCTGCCGTGCTGAAGGATTGGATAAGAGCGCTTTCATCGATGACGATCATCGCATCGGGCACCGTCGCCAGGATCGAACGCAGGTGATCCTCACGCAACTGCAGCGCAGCGTTGGCGAACGACAGATCGCTGACGTCGGTGCCTTGAACAAAGATAGCAGTGATCTGCCCGTCGGCTGCTCTCACGGGCTGGTAGACGAAGTCGAGGATCCGTTCCTCTGTGGCGCCTGTTTGGAGGTTGCGATAGACGACCTTCACACTTCGGCCCACATAGGGCTCGCCGGTTTCGTAGACGCGATCCAGCAGTTCGAAAAAGCCTTGACCTTCAAGGTCGGGAAACGCTTCGCGCATAGATTTGCCGATAACGTTCCGCTCGCCGACCATTCGCTTGTAAGCGGCATTTGCAAATTCGAATACATGGCCAGGCTCTTTCAGCAAGGTCATGAAGCCGGGAGCCCGATCGAACATCCGTGCGAGAAGCTGATGTTCGGGCACATTGTGATGCTGTGCTGGATGAATTGACGAAGCAGGCGTCTTGGCGACGGCGTCCGCAAACGAAGCTGGCCCCTTCTTTGTCACATCTTGCCCTGCATTGAGAGAACACTGCCGACCGCTGGTTTAGCACCCACGCATCCATTCGCAAACAACTCGCTCCACCCATTTTGACCCATGTCAAAGTGCTTCCCCCCGCGAGAGAGCATTAGGGATCAACCCATTTCCCGTGAGGTGCCCGCATGTCCTACAAAACGATAATCGTTAACCTCGCCGTAGACGCAAATCCCACGCCGATCGTCAAGCTTGCTGCGGAGCTGGCTCGGCGCTTTGAAGCACACCTCATCGGCCTGGCGGCGGCAGACGTGCCGCCCTTGGTAGCGACCGACAACGGGCTCGTCTACGAAGGCGAGGTCATGCAGATCCAGCGGACGGAAATCGAGAAGCGCCTCGCCGAACTGCGAGAAGATTTCGAGCGGCTTGTTCCAGCCTCGATCAGCAGTGAATGGGTGCAGTACATTTGCGGCCCGACCCGAGCTCTGGGGCTGGTAGCGCGTTCTGCCGACCTTATCGTAACGGGTGAGGGAGGAGAGAATGTCTTTCGCGCTCTCGATATCGCTAGTCTTGTGCTCGGCGCAGGCCGACCGGTGCTGGTCGCCGCGAGCAACGCCGAACATGTCCTCGGAAAGACCGTCCTGGTCGCCTGGAAGGACAGCAAGGAAGCACGAAGGGCTTTATCCGATTCCTTGCCCTTCCTTGCCAAGGCCAACGAGGTTGTCGTTGCCACCATTCAGGCCGACTCTGGACAAGATGTCCGGAACGAGCTCGCGGATGTCGCGGTGTTTCTGGAACAGCATGGTATTGCGGCCCGCACCGAAGTGATCATTGGCGACGCGGATGGTGATAGACTAGTGGCGTTTGCGCGCTCAATCCACGCGGATCTTATCGTCTCCGGTGCCTACGGTCATAGCAGGCTGCGGGAATGGGCTTTCGGTGGGGTCACACGCACGCTCATCGGCGAGAGCGGTATCAATCGCCTCTTGTCGAACTGATTGGCCGGCCATGGTGACCGGTAGAGCCGATGCGACGGAAGGGGCGGCGATCCGGCCCGGCGAGCCGCAGTCGATCGGCCGTGCGCCCGATATCGCCAAGCGAGCCTACTGGTCGCTTGAAACAGACCAGCTAGTCGAACAACTGGAGACCTCTACCTCCGGACTCCTGAGCGTGGATTCAGCGATCCGGCTTGCCAAATTTGGACGAAACGCACTGGCGCCTCGGTCGAACGGATCGGCATTGGCGGTATTCGCGCGCCAGTTTCGCAGCCCACTGGTCCTGATCCTGGTCTTTGCCGCCGTCGTTTCGGTGTTCGTCGGCGAGGGTCATGAAGCAGCAATAATCGGCGCGATTGTGCTTGCCAGCTGTATCCTCAGCTTCACTCAGGAATATGGGGCCTCTCGTGCTATGGAGGCGCTGCAGCGGCGCATCTCCCGCAAGGCCACCGTGCTTCGGGACAGCTTCGAACGGATTGTCGACGTCGAGAACATCGTTCCTGGCGACGTTGTCTGCTTGTCAGCAGGAAATCTCATCCCCGTCGATGGTGTCGTCCTGGAGTCGCGGGATTTCAACGTCAGCGAATCCGTTCTCACTGGCGAAACCTTTCCCGTTGTGAAGTCCGCTGGCCGCTCGGCGGCGGAAGCTGGTATCGCGCAGCGGACCAATGCCGTCTTCACCGGCACCTCAGTCCGCAGCGGAACGGCGAAAGTGCTTGCCGTCGCCACGGGAGCGCAGACCGAGTTCGCGTCGATCGCCGAAGCCTTGGAGCGACGGATGCCGGAAACCGAGTTCGCCCGAGGCATCAGAATGTTCGGATATCTGATGACCGAGATCATGCTTGCGATCGTCATCATGGTGTTCTTCGCCAATGTGATGCTCGACAGGCCGCTGATTGAATCCCTTCTGTTTTCGCTTGCCCTCGCTGTCGGCCTGACGCCCGAACTGCTTCCCGCAATCATCAGTGTCACCCTGGCCAGAGGCGCGCGGACAATGGCCGCCAGCGGGGTCATCGTGCGTCGCCTCGACGCGATCGAGAACCTCGGCAGCATGGACCTGCTCTGCACCGACAAGACAGGAACACTGACGCAGGGCGTCATTCACCTCGATGGATCGTTTGATGTCGAGGGCATCGCTTCGAAGGACGTTCTGCTTTGGGCACGGCTGAACGCGACGTTGCAAACGGGCCTGAAGAATCCTCTGGATGAAGCAATTGCAAATGCTCCGCATGGCCAAGAGGATTTGTCAGGTTTCACCAAGATCGACGAGATCCCCTACGATTTTATTCGCAAACGGTTGTCGGTCGCCGTGCAGGACAGCGCGCGCGAACAGATCCTCATCACCAAGGGAGCCGTCCAGAACGTCATCGAGGTTTGTGGCTTCGTGCAAGGCCCGCACGGCTTGGCGCCCCTTGGCATGGCTGACCGGCACGCGATCGACGAGAAATTCAGACGCTGGAGCGCGCAAGGGTATCGCGTTCTCGGGCTGGCGATCCGGCGATTTCAGAATAACACGGCTTTCAGCCGCGACAATGAAGCCGCAATGGCATTCGTGGGGTTCCTGCTATTTCTCGATCCACCGAAGGAGGGGATGCGGGAAACACTGTCAGCACTTGCCGATCGCGGCGTTGGTGTAAAGGTCATTTCTGGTGACAACCGTTATGTCGCCGCGCATTTGGCTGAGGCTGTGGGCCTCCGGTCCGACAGGATCATGACCGGCGAGGATCTGTCGAAGCTGACGAAGAACGGGCTTCTGGCCGGCGTCCGCAATACCGATCTCTTCGTCGAGATCGACCCAAACCAGAAAGAGCGCATTGTCGAGGCACTGCGCCGGAGCGGCCACGTGGTCGGCTATCTAGGCGATGGCATCAACGACGCGCCAGCGCTTCATGAAGCCGACATCGGCATTTCGGTCGATACCGCCGTCGATGTCGCCCGCGAGGCCGCGGACATCATCTTGCTGAAGCGCGATCTGGGCGTGCTTGTGCAGGGTGTCGACGATGGCCGGAAGACGTTCGCCAACACAATGAAATACATCTCCATCACGACCAGCGCCAATTTCGGCAACATGATCAGCATGGCCGCCGCCTCGCTCTACCTGCCGTTCCTGCCGCTGCTGGCAAAGCAGATCCTGCTGAACAACTTCCTCTCCGACATCCCAGCTCTTGCGATCGCGGGGGACAATGTCGATGCCGATCAGGTGCTGAGGCCGCGTCACTGGGACATCCACTTCGTGAGGCGTTTCATGGTGAGCTTCGGACTGGTGAGCTCCCTGTTCGACCTTGCAACCTTCGCGTTCCTTCTTCTGGCCGTTCACGCCACGGCAGCTACGTTTCAGACCGCGTGGTTCGTGGAATCCGTGCTTACCGAACTTGCCATCGTGCTAGTCGTGCGGACCCACAAGAGGCTGTGGCGGAGCCATCCTAGCCATTTGCTTGCGGGCCTCACCCTCGGCGTCGCCGTTATCGCCATCGCTATCCCGTTCGCTCCGTTCGCCAGCTGGTTCGGATTTGTGCCTCTGGCAGGACCGGTACTGGCCGGACTGCTCGCGATCACCGTGCTGTACGTAATTGTGTCGGAGGTTACCAAGAGCCGGCTTTTCGATCATGGCAGTCGAGACAGGCACAGACGAAAAGCAAGCCCACATCTGGATCGAGCCACAGCCAGACCGGCCCGCATTGCAGGCTGAGCCAAGGATGTGGCTCGATGACTACCGCTGAGCACGACTACTCGCACCGGTCTCCAAGCGGAGGCATGCCATTTTCGCATAGCGATGGATCGAGGTCGAACATTGAAAAGTCACCCTCCAACCGCAGCCTTGGTGACGTTCACGCCAAGGTCGTAAACCAGCTGCCCACCGTAATAGCCTGTTGCGGTGACCAGCGCCGCGCCGGCTATTTCAATCGCGGGAATGGCAAGGGCCAGCGTACCCAGCTCTCGATTTCGCACCCACAGCACGAGCCGGAGCAGGCCCCAACCCAGAAAGGCCAAGGCACTGATCTCGCCCAAGCCCTCATGGATTTCTGCTATCTCGCTGCTGAAGCCGGCGGCTTCCGCGTGGTCAAGGGCCATGCCGCCGAAGAACCAGGTGCCGACGGCAAACAGCCCTGCGGCGACGGCGGCAAAGCTGGAAATCGTCCCCACGCCCGAGCGCGTCGTTACGGCGTTGCGATTGGCGAGCGCGGCAAGGTCGATGACTACAAGCGCGTACATGAGCACGATGGGGAAATGCACAAGAATGGGATGGATATGCTGAATTTCAGGCATCGCAAATATTCTCCAGGAAGGTTGGAAGTGCTGGTCGATGGACGCTCGATCGGCTTTCAGTTGTCGCTGTCCCCGAATTCCTCGTCTTCCCGATCGCTGCCGGCGCCGGATACGGACCTGCTGTCGCCACATTCGTCGTCGCCGACACCTTTGACTGACTTGGGACCGGTGGCGCTCATCATGGGGATGGCCTCGAGGTCGATTGTTGCGGAAGAAGTGGCGGATGCAGTTGCGCATGATTGATGGCTGGATTCTGCGGCGGCGGGTATGACAAAGGCGATCAGGCCTCCAAGGGGGACAAGCAAGACAGGAAGATTGCGCATGGTTTCGTATCCTTCTCTGCGCACCCATCATCGGGCGCGGCGGCCCTTGATAGAGACGTGGTCCTTGCCGCCGGCTGACGATGATTGACAGCGGTTTGACAGCTTCCGCATGCGACAGCTCTCTTCCATGAAAACCGCCTCGATGCGCCTGGCAGCTTTGGGGGTGGCCGCACTTGTGCTGGCCATGCCACTGGCCGCTAAGGCGCAGGACGACGACGATGACCACGATCGGGCGCGCGATCTTTATGAGCGCGGCGAAATCGAGGGCCTTGCCGATATCATGACCATTGTCCGCGCCAAGGCTCCTGGTGAGATTGTTGCGATCGACCTCATTCGCGCCGGAGGCAAGTGGATCTATCGGTTCCAGGTGGTTGATGCTGATGGTAGGCGCAGGATCGTTGATGTCGATGCCGGCGCGGGTGGCGTCTTGGGCGGTGAAGGCGACCGCAAATGAAGATCCTCGTGGCCGAAGACGAACCACGCATCGCGACCGACATCGCGGCGGTTTTGAAGGCGTCGGGCATGGCCGTCGATATCGTGAATGATGGCGAAGCGGCCTGGTTTGCCGGCGACGTTGAGAACTACGATGCGGCGATTCTCGATCTGGGATTGCCGAAGCTTGACGGCCTCACGGTGCTGAAGCGCTGGCGCGCCAATGGCCGCCGCTTTCCAGTCTTGATCCTGACGGCGCGGGGACTGTGGACCGAGCGGGTGGAAGGCATCAACGCCGGCGCCGACGATTACCTTCCGAAGCCTTTTGAAATGGAGGAACTGCTGGCGAGACTACGCGCCATCCTGCGCCGTTCGAGCGGGCAGGCCGCGCCGGTGCTGAAATCAGGTCCTATGCTGCTCGACACGCGCCAGATGCGCATCTCGCTTCGTGGCATCCCTGTGGCACTTTCACCGCTCGAGTATCGGCTCCTCGCGTTCCTGATGCATCACGCCGGTCGTGTGGTCGCGCCAACGGAACTCGCGGAACATCTGTACAGTTCCGACAATGAACGCGACCCGAACACGATCGAAGTCATCGTTGCGCGTCTACGGCGGAAACTCGGTAGTGATGTCATCGAGACGCGACGCGGCTTCGGATATTTCGTGCCGGACGGCCCTGACTGATGCGTAATTCAATCCGCTTCAGGCTTTGGTCGGCCGCGGCCATATCGATTGTGATTGCTCTTGCCATCGCCGGCGTTGGCCTGCGCTATCTGTTTGAGCTCAACGTCGAGAGGCGGGTTGTCAGCGAATTGACCGTTGACCTCAATGAGCTGATCGGCGCGACGAGTTTCGCAGCCGATGGCCGCCTGTCGGTCGCGTCGACGCTGTCTGACCAGCGCTTCGCCAATCCACTGTCCGGGCACTACTGGCAGGTGGAAGATCTGGCCACCCACAGCCTCGTTCGATCGCGTTCCCTTTGGGATGCCGCGCTCGCCTTGCCGGAGCAGGCAGCGAATGGTGAACTGAGGAAGGAAGAACTCAAGGGGCCGGGCGGCGAACTCACCGTAGCCGTCCTGCGCACGATCACCGATGCTGACGGGCGGGCCTTCCGCGCCGTCGTGGCGGAAGACCATCGCAACGTGGAGGTGTCGGTAGGCGAGTACGTCCGAGACCTCGCGCCAGCGCTCATTGTGCTCGCATTCGCCCTGATGGGGGCGTTCTTCATCCAGATCACCGTAGGCTTGGCGCCGTTGGAAGGCCTGCGAGTCGCTGTCAGAGACGTGATTGCGCAGCGGACGGCCCGACTTGATGTGGCCGCCCCAAGCGAAGTGCAGCCCCTCGCAGACGAGATCAACCGCTTGCTCGAGGCCCAGGGGAAAGCACTCTCTCGCGCTCGCTCGCGCGCCACCGATCTGGCCCATGGCCTCAAGACGCCTCTCCAGGTTCTATCCGCCGATATCCGGGCTTTACGCAAGAAAGGCGAAACCGAACTTGCCGACGAGATCGAGAAAAGCACTGGTGCAATTCGCCGTCATGTGGAGCGAGAGTTGGCTCGCTCTCGCCTGGCACCTGGTGTCTCTGGCAAAGCCGCGTGTCGCGTCCGGGAGGTGGCTGCCGGCGTGATCGCCGTGGTCAAACGCACGCCATGGGGCAAGCAGCTCTCATTTGTCATCGACGCGGCAGAAGAAATAGTGGCACCGGTCGACGAGGGCGACCTATCGGAGATTTTGGGCAATCTGTTGGAGAATGCGGCGCGTTTTGCGAAATCCGCGATCCGTGTGAGTGCATCCAGAAGCTCCGATGAGGTCGTCATTGCCGTCGCCGATGATGGTCCGGGCATTCCCGAAGCGGGCCTGCATGCCGCCTTATCGCGTGGTGTCCAGCTCGACAGCAAGGGTGGCGGCAGCGGTCTCGGCCTGGCGATCGTCTCGGACATCGTCGAAGCCTATGGCGGCCGCCTTAAGATGACCAATGCCAACTCCGGGCTGACGGTGTCCATTTACCTGCCCCGGCATGGTTGAGCGGCGTTCAGGCGAATCCAGGGAAGTAATCGACCTTAATTCTAGAACGGCGAACGCCCATGGCCAGTAGCTTCTCGCGCAGAGACTTAACCATGACCTGCGGGCCGGAGATGTAGAATGTCCGTTCGAGATAGTCGGGCATCGTCAGCCGCACCAGGCGGGCATCGATATAGCCGGGATACTGGCCGCGCTCAGCACCATTGGCCACTGCATGAAACGTCCTTATGCCCAGTTCGCGTCTCGCCAAGCCAAGCACGTCGCGATAGGCGATGTCGTCTTGTCCCTCTGTTCCATAGAGGACGACGATCGGCCGCGCCTCGTTGCGATCGACGAGATATTGCAGCATCGAACGGAACGGCGTGATGCCGATACCGCCGGCCAGGAAAGCGATCTTGGTCTTCGGATTGGATGGCAGCGTGAAATCGCCGGCCAGTTGTGAAGCGTGGATCGTGGCGCCGGGCTTCATGCCGCTAAGCGCACGCTTGAAGGCGCTCGATTGCGGATAGAACTTGACGCCCAGCCGCACCGATTGCTCGGTAGGCGATGAGGCAACGGTGAAATAACGCCGGTTGCCGCGGCTGTCGCAACGTTCGAGGCCTAGCGTCCACTCAAGGTATTGGCCGGCCTGGAAAGCGAGTTTTCGCGATGGCCTGAAGATGAAGTCATAGCTATCGGCGGCGGTTTGCTCGATCCGTTCCAAACTCAGCACGAGGCGCCCCTTCGGGCCCACCGAGTAGCCGAAGAGATTGCCAACCAGAAGAGCAAGCTCCGGGGTGAAATAGAACGATCCTATATGAATGTTGGGCGCGAACAGGAAGCCGACGATGGCGGCGAAGGCGATCCGCGGCCAGCGCTGTGTAGGCGCCGTCAACGGCTCGGTCAGCATCACAAAGCCGAAGAACAGTAGCGGTGACGAGCTCAGCGTTTCCTTGACGGCGCCGCCATATTGCGCTGGCTCCGTTGTCGCCAGAACGGTCACCAGGGCCACGACCAGAAATGTCACGACGAGGTCCAGGCGGCGCAGCTTTCGGACGACCAGAATCCCTCCGATCAGGACAGGGGAAAGCAGCCACGGATTGCCACCGACCCACCAGGTGGCGGGCTGGTCCAGCAGCAGCGCGGACAGCGCAACGCCGAGGGCCGCTGGATTGAAAAGGTGCTTTCTGCCGACAGCGAAGATGAATTTGGATGAGATCGCCCAAACCGAAGCGAAAGCGACGGCCCCAATGCCCTTGAGATCCGTCACGGCCACCGGATCGAGGATGAGGGCCAGAATGAGAGCGGTGATGTAGACGGATTCGTTGTTTGCCGGAACCTCGAAGACCAGCGCGAACGCCCTATTGGTGATCCAGCAGGCGGCGAGCGCCAGGATCGTGGTGAAGGCGAGCGCCAGCGGATCATGCGGTACGAGCTTGACGAAGCAGAAGGCGAAGGCCGTGCCCAGCAGAACCATCAGATAGTAGAGCACCAGCCTGTACATGGTCAGGTGATCGAGGAATCGGTCGACTGCCTTGATCATGGTTCGCAAAGGTCTCCGAAACCGCTTGTCGGCGTGGCGCGGCCCTTGACGTCGACCACATACCCCTCCAGCCCGGGAGCCTGCTCGATGAACAGGATGCCGTCCCGGCCCATGGCGAAAGCCGCGGTGGCGAAGCGATCGGCTTCGAGAACATCGGATCCGACGACCGTCAGACTGACGATGTCGGTAATGGGATCGCCGGAGCCATAGGGATTGTAGATGTGTTGGCCGCGCGCATAGGTGCCGGAGGTGGCGACGCCCCGGCCGCGCGGGTAGATGACCTTGACAATCTCATCCGCATTGAAGGGATTGCGGATCCCTACGCTCCAGTCTCCGCCGGACGCATTCCTGCCGCAAGACTGAATGTCGCCGCCCGCCTCGATGAAGAAATCGCTGACGCCAGCCTTGCGAACGATATCGGCCGCGTTGCGGATTGCCCAGCCCTTGACGATCCCGGATGGATCAAGCGAACCGTCTGCCTTGTGGATGTCGAAATATCCGCCCGTCTCATTCCTTGTTCGCTCCGCGAGCGCCAGCACTTCCATCATCTCGCCGCTCCAATCCTTGACTGGAACGTCGCCTCGATTGATGGCGGAAATCTCACTATCGGCCCTGTATGTGCTGAAGCGGCGATCGATTTGCTCGAAATAGTCGAAGACGGAGCGGACCAGCGTGCTAGGCGCGCCGCCGATGTCGACCATGACGGGCATTCCCATCAGAATCCGGGTTTCGCGCATGGCGTCAGGAAGAAGCCTTCCTCAGCGCGCCGCCAAGCGATTGGATGAAGGCCTTGCTGGTCAGCGTTGCGCCTGAAATGATGTCCACGTCGGCGCTTTGCGCGCTGATCGCTTCATCGCGCAGCATCGGCAATGCCTGTCGATTTATGTTGACCGAGGTACGGCGGTCATTGGGGTATCGCAGAATCTTGAGCGCCGTGAGGCGGCCACCCTGAACGAGCGCCTGAAGCTGGATGATGCCGTAGTAGGCGTCGGCGGCGGGGCCGGTGTAGACCCCGTCAGCATAGCCGTGGGCTGCGAGCTTCATGCCGGTGTGAATGACGCGAGCGGCTGCCTGCGGATATACCGGCCGCGGCTGAGGGATCGGAATATAGACGGCAGGCGTCACGGCGAATGACGGTGTCTCCGGCGGGGCGGCATTTGCGCTTGGGAGTTCGACCTTTGGCTTCGGCGGTGGAGGCGGTGTCTGTGCCACCCCCGGCTGCCTGTCGGCAAGAGTGGGCTGCGGTGCCGCAGCCGCAATCGTTGCCGCGGTATCTTTCCTGGCTTCGACGGTTTTGCGTGACGCCGGCTCGCGCAGCACATTCAGCTGGGGAGCCGGGGGCAGGGTCGCCGCCGGTGCCGGCGCCGGACCAGCAGGAGTGGGTGGAGTGGCCGGCGACAGCATGTTCTGCTCGGCAGCATTGGCGGTCCCCTGTGTGTCAACCAGATCGTTGTCGGGAAGTTTGCCGGCCTGATCCCAGACATAGGCCCCAGACGAGGCGATCACGAAGAGAGACAAGGCGATCTGTTTCATAATCATTGTTCCCAGTTTCGGGCGCACTCCGGCTGAGCCGTTGCATGCGTGTTGGGAGCAATATCTCATGCGCTAGCTGACAACTGGCTGTCAGCGCGGCTTCGGCTGCAAAAAGTGCTGTTTGGCAAAACGAGGGCCGCCAATTGACTTGGATCAGAGCGTTTGCTCGGATCCAGGCGCAATGAGCGTCAGCCTGTCTTCTTACGTTGCCGATATGGACACGCAACCGTGACGAAACCGACAAATATTCCTTCATTCAGATGAGCCGTCTTCACGCCGAAAATCATTTGGTGTCACGCGTCGGCTGGTTACGGGCCGCGGTGCTCGGCGCCAACGACGGCATCGTCTCGACCGCTAGCTTGATCATTGGGGTTGCAACCGCCAATGCGACGACGGCCAACGTGCTGGTAGCGGGCGTCGCCGGCCTCGTGGCCGGCGCCATGTCAATGGCCGCCGGCGAATATGTATCCGTCAGTTCCCAGGCCGATACTGAGCACGCAGATCTCGCACGTGAGCGAAAAGAGCTGGCGAACCAACCCGAGTTCGAGAGACAGGAGCTTGCCCAGATCTACATTGATAGGGGTGTAGAGCCTCGATTGGCGTTGCAGGTGGCTGACCAGTTGATGGCCAAGGACGCCCTAACCGCACATGCCCGTGACGAGCTTGGCATTTCCGAGACAACCGCGGCACGACCGGTCCTGGCCGCCCTGGCATCGGCGGCGGCGTTCTCAATCGGCGCGGTCATGCCGTTGGCGATGGTGCTGCTTTCACCGCCCTCAAGACTCGTTGCCGTCGTTTCGATCACATCGCTGCTGTTCTTGGCGGTACTGGGCGCGATCGGCGCGCGCGCCGGCGGCGCCAATGTGCTGAAGGCTACCGCTCGGGTCACCTTTTGGGGAGCGCTGGCGATGGCCCTGACCGCAGGCATTGGCGCGATATTCGGAACGGCAGGTTAGGTCATTCCCTTCGCGCCACCGGCGCTCAGGACACAAGCACCACGGACAGCGGCCCCGCGCAGAAGAGATTGTCCCTGATCTCTTTGACACCTTTGATGTTTTCCGCCGCGACAACTGCTGCCTTTCGCTGACGCTCGTCGAAAATGGCACCGCTCAGTTCGACGACGCCTTTGTCGACCTTTACGCCGATCAAAGTGCCGTCGCCCCATGAATGACCCTGAAGCTCGGCCAGGATATCCTTGCGGATGAGCTCGTCATCGGCAGTCGTCGCACCCGATTGGGGCAGGATGCGCGCCAGCGCGCGTAGCAGGTCGGTTCGGGTAACGATGCCGACGATCTTGCCTTCCTCGACGATGGGCACGTTCTTGATGTCGTGGTGGGACATCAATTCGACGATTTCGGCAAGCGAGGCACTCGGCTGCGCCGAGACGACCTCACTTGTCATCACCTCGTCGGCTCGACGTCCGTTTGCGCGAACATATTCGTCGGCCATGTTTCCGGGGCCGACGACAAATTCCAGCCAGCGAGGGCGAACGCGCTGGGTGCCGAGCTCTTCACGGCGAAGGAAGTCGCCCTCGCTGATGATGCCGACCATTGCGCCATCGCGTGTGACCGGGAGGCAGCTGATTTTCTTGGTGAGCATCAGGCCGGCCGCGTCGGCGATCGAGGCCGAAGCATCGATTGAGACCACCGGCGTTGTCATGATGTCCTGGGCTTGCATTGCTATCTCCCGCTCTCCGCCAGGACTCTTTGGGACGCCGGGAGCGACTACGCTTTGATCTGCATCAGTTTGATCGCGAAGCTTCGTTGCTGGGCGATCAGTTTGCCTGCACGCCAGCTCGTGCGAGTCAGTTGTTCCCCGCGATTGATCACGATCAAGGTCGGCATGAACTGGCTCGGCAATTATTTGGTCAGAACCAACCAGGGGAATCTGACCATGACCTCCGACATTATCGCCATCTGGGCTGGGATGCTCGGCCTTGCTTATCTTGCCGGCGCGGGGCTTTATTTCGAGGTGATTTCGGCCGGGAAGCGCAGCCGCGTTTCGGCGGGCCATGGCTTCGGTCGTCATGCCCGGCTGCAACCGGTCAGGATCAGGCACTCGCGATAGGAACGGGCACCAGCCTACCGCGTTTTCCATTCTCGTTTGCCGAATGGAAGCGGGTCGGTTCCCGTTCGCTTTATAAGAAATGGGGAAGCGCGATGAAGGCAATGGTGCTGGAAAAGCCCGGCACGCCTCTGAGCCTCGTCGATCGTCCCGACCCCATGCCGGGACAGGGCGAGATCAGGCTGAAGGTAGAGGCTTGCGCGGTCTGCCGGACCGATCTGCATGTCGTGGACGGTGATCTGCCGCGGCCGAAGCTGCCGCTTGTACCGGGTCACGAAATCGTTGGCGTCGTCGATCTTGTTGGCGAAGGCGTGTCGCGGTCCCGGCTTGGGCAGAGGGTGGGTGTCCCTTGGCTCGGGCACACTTGCGGGCACTGCCCTTACTGCACCTCCGGCGCCGAAAATCTCTGTGATCAGCCCCTCTTCACCGGCTACACGCGGGATGGCGGCTTCGCCAGCCATGTCGTTGCCGACGAGCATTTCGCTTTCGAGCTCGATGCCAACGCAGATCCGGTGTCGCTGGCACCGCTCTTATGTGCAGGGCTGATCGGCTGGCGCTGCCTCAAGAAGGCCGGCGACGGCCGGCGATTGGGTATCTTTGGCTTCGGCGCCGCCGCCCATATCATCACGCAGGTGGCGATCTGGCAGGGACGCGAGATCTTCGCCTTCACGCGGCCTGGCGATATCCAGGCTCAGGATTTCGCGCGTTCGTTGGGTGTTGTGTGGGCAGGAAACTCGGATGAACTGCCCGCCGCCGAGCTTGACGCCGCGATCATTTTCGCACCCATCGGTGCACTGGTGCCGGCGGCGCTGCGGGCTGTGCGCAAGGGCGGCCGCGTGGTCTGCGGCGGCATCCACATGAGCGACATTCCTTCGATGCCCTACAAGCTTCTCTGGGAAGAAAGGGAATTGGTGTCGGTCGCGAACCTGACCCGCCGTGACGCGGAGGAATTCTTCCCGATCGCGCAGCAAGCCCAGGTGCGCACGCATACGAAGACATATCCGCTGGAACAGGCCAACCGGGCGCTGGACGATTTGCGGATGGGCAGGCTGAGCGGCGCCGCTGTTCTGACGTCATGGCGCCACGAATGGTTGGCGCTGCCGGTTTGATTTGGCGCAAGGACCGTGGACGACTTCGCGGCCAGTATGCATCGGGATGTGAGCGATTGTGCTGGCGCCCTGAAGGAGGATTGCCATGAAGACCGCGTCAACGTTCGGACTTGCCATCTCTATGCTTATGGCTAGCAGTACCGGGGCAGTCTGGGCTGCATCGCTTGTCCAGGTCTCCCTATGGGACAAGGGCGCGAATACGGAGATGGCAACAGGCCTCGCCTATGCAGCGCCAAGCCTGGATATCGCCAAGGCAACTATGGGCATGAAGGTTTTGCCCGACGCCGTGAAGGCCGGAAAGGTTACATTTAATGTAAAGAATGACTCCGAGGATACCGTTCACGAAATGATTGTGATGTTCCTTGCGAACCCGGGCAAGCCGCTTCCTTACATTGATGCCGAGAACCGGGTCGACGAAGACAAGGCTGGAGACAAGGGCGAGGTTTCGGAGCTCGATCCCGGCAAATCAGGTTCGTTGACGGTTGACCTCAAGGCTGGAAAATACCTGCTGATCTGCAACGTGCCAGGTCACTACGGTGCCGGCATGTGGACCGAATTTACTGTCGATCCATAGGCTGGTCGGCTTCTGGCCGGAAATCCGCGGCTGCCGCAAGTTCGAAGCTTATCAGGTTGGCCCGTGCCGAAATTTCGGCGCTGTACCAGGATTGTTGGCTCCCGCTTTTGTTTGCCGCGCCAGCAATCCAAATTGCCGGCGCGATCCGGCTCAGCGCCCTCAAAACCCTCGCTGACCAAGCTCGCGCATTTGCCCGATCCACTTTGCCCGCCTTGCTTCACTCGCGTTCGCGACCATGCCGAATAAGGTCTCGCGCACCGGCTTGATGCCGACGAAGTTGAGAATGCCGCGTCGCATGCCGGCAATCCCGTGGCTGAAAAACCAGATCCGGTAGACCGGCGCGGGCATGCCCATCGTCACGACCAAGCGCGCGGATCGGCCGCGCAGCAAGGATTTTGCGAAACCTTCACCTTTTTTCGGGTAGGCGAATGCCGTACCCGGCCGCATGACCTGTTCCAGGAATGCCTTGAGCATGGCCGGCATAGTGCCCAGCCAAAGCGGGAAGATAAACATCAAATGCTCCGCCCAGGCGACTGCCTCTGCGGCTTCCTTAAGACTGTCGGGGATCACCCCGTGCTCGAACTCCTGCATTGTCCGAAGCATCGGAAAGTCCAGCAAGGCCAGGTCGATCTTGCGCACGATATGGCCGGCGCGTTCCGCGCTGTCAGTATATGCGGAAGCCAAGGCCCGGCAGAGCCGGTCAGGAGACGGGTCGGGATGGCCGACAACAACAAGTATGCGGCGTGACATGGCTCGCTCCTGCCAGCTTAGAGAGGCGCTATGGCTGCTCGACCCGGGCAACCTGATAGGTGTGCATGGCTCCGTTGCGCTTTATGGAGACATACTCGCCGGTGACGAAGCGTTCCTCGCCGAGATGAAAGCCGACCTCGTCGTCACGGTCGCCCTCGGCATAGTCGAAATACCATTGCCCGCCTGGCTTGCGGCGCAAGCGGCCAACAAGATCGTCTTCGCCGGTACGGAAGCGGCGGACACGACAGACCGCCCGGTGCGACTTCCATTCCTCTGCGTCCAGCCGTCCTTCGTTGGTTAGCGGCGCCAGCACATCGTAGCCTTCTTGGCGGTCTCCTTCCGGATGATCTTTCTCGCGAGCGAGAAGCAGGCGGATGTTCCTGAATTTGGGGGTGAGGTCGTGCAAAGTGGTCATGGCGAACTCCTTCGAGGCCATTCCTATCGCAGCGATCGGATGTGACCTTGATCAGGGTCAAACGGTTCCTAATTCGGCGGGAGGCTCAGCTGGTGCCTGTCGGCACATGACCGCGAGCCCAGCTGACGATCTGGCTGGTGCTCATAGCCCCCGAGATGCGCGCGATCTCCTGCTGGTGGTGAAACAGGATCATGGTGGGGATGCCGCGAATGCCCAACCTCGCAGCGAGGGCCTGCTCCTTATCGGAATTCAGCTTGATCAGCCGAAAGTGGGGTTCAAGCGCTTTGGCGGCGGCTTCATAGGCCGGCGCCATCATCTTGCAGGGACCGCACCACGGAGCCCAGACGTCGACGAGGACTGGTAGGCTGCCGCGCCCGATCTGACGATCGAAGTTCACCGCGTCGATATCCTGTGGGGATCCCGAAAACAGTCGGGCGCCACACTTTCCGCATTGCGCGTCGGCGCCATTTCGGTTGGGCGGCAGGCGGTTGACCACGCCGCATTGGGTGCAAACCACCAGATTCTCCTGCGTCATGATCGCTCAATTCTCCTGTCTCGGTTGTGTTCGAAACGCCCGTCGCCAAGGGTACGCAGTGCATTGAGGATGACAGCGACGTCTATGCCCTCCTGAAGCAGCGCTCCCGCCACTGGCGTTATGTGCCCCGCTGCGGCCAAGACCATGGCAGCGCCTGACAGCGTCAGTCCGACAATGATGCTCTGCAGGGCGATCCCGCGCGTGCGTCTGGCAATCCGCAATGCTTCCGCAACAGGCTTCAGCCTGTCGGTCAGCACGACCACGTCCGCCGCCTCCGATGAAGCTGTTCCGCCGCGAGCGCCCATCGCGATGCCCACGGTCGCAGCGGCAAGGGCAGGGGCATCGTTAATGCCATCGCCGACCATCATTGTCGGCGCCGTCGCCTTCTCGGCCTTGACGGTTTCCACCTTGGTTGCCGGTATCGCATCGGCAATCACAGCATCAAGATCGAGCAAATCTGATACTCTCTCAGCCGCTGCGCTGTCGTCTCCGGTGAGCATGAGTATCCGGCTTACGCCAGCCGAGCGCAAAGCCCCGACGGTGTCGCGTGCATCCTGTCGTATCTGATCTCCGAAAGTGAAGATACCGGCGAGCCTTCCATCGAAAGCCAGAAATACCCTGAGCACCTGCGCATTGCGGTGTCGTTCTTCACCACCTTCCGCCCAGTGAGGCAGCGGCCGATCACCAAGGACGAGCGACTTCGACCCGGCCGCGACCGAAACTCGGTCTACCTCACCCTTCAGCCCTGTTCCTCGATATTCGCGGACATCATGAGGGTGTGAAAGCGCGAGGTTTCCACGGTGAGCAATACGGACAATCGAGTCCGCAAGGACATGATGCGACGCCTGTTCCAGCGAAGCCAGCAACCGCAGCAATTCATCGGCTTGCTGGCCCGGAGCGACGTCGATCTCGATCAACTCGGCGCCGCCGATCGTCAAGGTACCGGTCTTGTCGAAGATTGCGGTGCGTATCTGGGCGAGTGCCTCCAGCGCTGTGCTGCCCTTCATCAGGATGCCTGCGCGGGCAGCGCGTGATATGCCGCCGATGAATGCAACCGGCGCCGCGAGGATCAGCGGACAAGGTGTTGCGACCACCAGGACGGCGAGGGCACGGATCGGGTCATCGGAGAGATACCAGGCAGTGCCGGCGACCAAGAGCGTAAGTGGAAGGAGCAGCAGAGCGAAGCGATCCGCTATGCGGATAAACGGCGCCTTGGCGGTTTGCGCGGCAGCGACCATGCGTACGATCGTGGCATAGGTGCTTTTGTCGGCGACAGCGGACGCTCGCATGACGAAAGCCTCACCGGCGTTGACGGTGCCGCTGCGCAAGGCATCGTCGGCGCTTCGCCACTCCGGCAGGGGCTCTCCGGTAACAGTCGACTCATCGAGCAGGGCCGAAGCGTCAAGCAAGATGCCGTCGACGGGCAGCAATTCGCCTGCGCGCACCAAAAGGTCGTCGCCGACCGTTACCTGACTGACCGGAATGGTCTCGGTGCCGCTCCCGGACTTTCGATGCGCTACACGCGGTGCGCGGTCAGTCAGAGCCCTGAGGTTCCGCTCCGCTCGGCCGCGCGCCAGATCTTCGAGCACTGTGCCACCGGCATACATGATGGCGACAACCGCCGCCGCCAATGCCTGGCCAAGCAGCAACGCCGCCGACATCGAAACGAGCGCGATAGCATCGACGCCGATCCGACCGATCCAGAAATCCCGCAGGATCGAAATGGCAAGAACCATAACAACAGGCAGGGCCGCCGCCGTCCAGATCGCATCAGGTTCCACGGAGCCAATGCCGCTTCGCCAGACACCCAGCCCAAGCACAAGGCCTAGAATGGCAATGGCCAGCAAGACGCGCCGCAGCACGAGCTCATTCATGGCAATCGCCATCAAAGTTCGCCGATCATTTCCTGCAGCAACAGCCGAACATCCTTTGCCGTAGCGACAAGCTGGGGGTTGTCGATGGCTCCCATTGCCGCCATAGGATCGACAGCCGCTACCTCGACCTGACCGGGGGCAGTCTCGGTCACGATCACGTTGCAGGGCAGCATGGCGCCGATCTTGTCCTCGGCCTGCAGCGCGCGCCATGCGAAATGCGGATTGCAGGCGCCAAGGATCATGTATGGCTTGAAGTCCACGCCCAGCTTGACCTTCATCGTGTGCTGGACATCGATCCTTGTCAGTATGCCAAAGCCCTTGCCGGCAAGCTTCTTGGTTACGTGTTCGATCGCCGCGGCGAACGGCATTTCGAGGCTTTTGCTGAGATAGTAGCTCATCGGATTCTCCTTCGACGGCGATCTTTGCCGGAACGGACAGCTTCGCTGTAGTTAGGCGCAAGGGTACGAATGATGCTTTGATTCAGCGCAATGAATGCTCGGCGCCTACGGTGAATGTGGCGGCAAGGAGTTTTCCAGGATGACAATCCGAAATCTTGAGTACACGGTCTCACCGAAATCCGTCGTTGTCGTCGGCGCTACCGAGCGCGTTGGCTCAGTCGGTCGCGTTGTCTTCGACAACATCGTCGGCGGTGGCTTCGAGGGGGAGATTTGGCCGGTCAATCCCAAACATTCGCACCTGGCCGGCCACCGCTGCTACGCAAAAGTTGCCGATCTTCCAGGCATTCCGGACCTGGCCGTGATCGTGACACCTCCCGACACCGTCCCCAGAATCGTACGCGAACTGGCCGAGAAGGGAACGCGTGCCGCCGTCGTCATCACCGCCGGGCTCAATCACAAAAACGGTCTGCGTCAGGCAATGCTCGATGCGGCCAAACCCTCGCTCATGCGGATCATCGGGCCGAACACGGTCGGGTTGATGGTTCCTCCAGTAAAGCTGAACGCCAGTTTCGCCCATATGGCGGCCAGGCCGGGGAACATCGCCCTCATTTCGCAGTCCGGCGCGATTGCCACGTCGCTGATCGACTGGGCGGCCGAAAACAATGTCGGCTTTTCCCGGATCATCTCCCTCGGCGACATGGCGGACGTCGACGTCGGCGACTGCCTCGACATGCTGGCTGGCGATTTTCACACGCGCGCCATCGTGATGTACCTCGAGACGATACCCAATCCGCGTAAATTCATGTCCGCCGCGCGGGCCGCGGCGCGCCTTAAGCCGGTCATCGCCATCAAGCCCGGCCGGCACGAACAGGCGGCGAAGGCGGCGGCGACACACACCGGCGCGCTTTCGGGCGCCGACAGGGTCGTGGAAGCAGCTTTGCGTCGGGCAGGGGTGCTGCGCGTCGAAGACCTCGCCGAACTGTTCGATGCCGCCGAAACGATCGCGCGCTACTCTCCGCTTGAACGTGGCCGCGTCGGTATCCTCACCAATGGCGGCGGCGCCGGCGTTCTTGCCGTCGACAAGCTCGTCGACCGGGGAGGCGAGCTGGCTGAACTCGCGCCGTCGACGATCGAGCGGCTGAATCATGTGCTGCCCCCGACCTGGTCGCATGCAAACCCGGTCGACATCGTCGGTGACGCGGCGCCGGAACGCTACGGGGCGGCGCTCGAAGCCCTGGCAGGGGATCCGGGAACGGACGTCATCCTCGTCATCAACTGCCCCACCGGGCTTGGTTCCTCTCCCGACGCGGCCAGAAAGGTAGCCGAGCTCGGCGACGAGGGCGAGATCGGGGGAAAACCGCTTCTCGCATGCTGGCTCGGCGAGCATACCGCGCGCCAAGGCCGGCATATCCTGACCGAAGCCGGCATTGCCGGCTTCGAAACGCCCGAGGACGCCGCGATCGCGGCGTCCTATCTCAGTGAGTGGTCGCGGGCCCAGCGGTCCCTCCTGCGGACGCCCTCGAGTCGGGTCGAAGACCGGGCCGACGGCAAGGCGTCGGTGCATGCCATCTTCCGGCAAGTGGCAGGCGAAGGGCGGCGCATGCTGACGGAGCCGGAGGCAAAAGCGGCGATAGCCGCCTACGGCATTCCCGTGCCGCGAACCATCGTCGCCGGATCCGTTCAGGAAGTGGCGGAGGCAGCCGACCAGCTTCTCGAAAGCTCCGGAAGGGTGGTCGTGAAATTGTTGTCGAAGGTGGTTTCACACAAGTCGGACGTCGGCGGCGTGGTTCTCGACATTGCGACTGCCGAGAAGCCTGGGAAAGCCGCGCAGTCAATCGAGACACGCCTGCGTGCGCAGGCACCGGGGACGAAGGTGGACGGCTACACCGTGCAAGCCATGGTCGTGCGCAAGCAGGCACAGGAGCTCATTCTAGGCATGAACCTGGACCCGATGTTCGGCCCGGTCATTCTTTTTGGCGCCGGTGGCACGGCGGTCGAGGTTCTCAACGACACCACGATCGCGCTCCCGCCGCTCGACGACGTGCTGGCCGGAGAAGCGATCGACGCGACGCGAATAGGCCGCCTGCTTGCCGGCTATCGCGATCGCAAGCCGGCCGATCGAGCCGCGATCATCGCCGCGCTGAACGGTTTGTCGCAAATGATCGTCGACTTCCCTTGCCTTGTTTCCCTCGACATCAACCCGTTGCTGGCCGACAGCGAGGGTGTGATTGCGCTCGATGCCCGTATTGAAATCGATCCGCGGCGGGTGGATGAACCGGCGCCGAACCCTGCTCTTGCCATAAGGCCCTATCCATCAGGGTGGAGCCGCGACCTTCTGTCGGACGGTATGTCTTTCCACGTACGGCCAATCATGCCGGCGGACGTGGCGCTTTATCCGGCGTTCCTGGCGAAGATTTCCCCCGACGACCTGCGGCTGCGTTTCCTGTCGCCGCGCCGGAATTTCCCGGACCAGATGCTGAAGCGGCTCACGCAGATCGACTATGATCGCGACATCGCCTTTGTCGCACTAGAAAAGGATACGGGAGCGCTAGCCGGAATCGGCCGGCTCTCCTGCGATCCCGATCACAGGACCGGCGAATATGCCTTGCTCGTGCGATCGGACCTGCAGGGCCATGGCCTGGGATGGAACCTGCTGAAACAGCTCATCGACTATGCGAAGGCTGAACGCGTCAGCCGCATCGAGGGCATAATCCTCAACGAAAATCGCAAGATGCTCACAATGTGCCGGGAGTTCGGCTTCTCGGTAGCGCATCACTCCAGCGAGCCCGGCCTGTCGGTGGCGACGCTGGAGGTTAGTTAAGCGCCGGTCAGCTCTATGATCCCGTCTTCCTGAGGCTGACTACAGATGAAGAGATACCCTCCACCAAGGCCAGCATCTCGGCGGTAATTTCGGCTAGGTTGCGGTCGACCTCGATCTTGCGCCAGGTCAACGGACCGGAATCGCGTTGCAATTGCCGGGACAGGATGTCGACCGTAGCATCGGAAGGGCCGCCCTTGCGCTCGCTGATCCGGCGCCAAAGCACCGACGGGTCGGCCGCCAGCCAAAATCCGGCAAACGGGGCATTTGTCTCGCTTGCGGCGCGCTCGATCCTGTCGCGATCCTCCAGTTTGTCGAAAACAGCGTCGGCGACAACGGAGCCGCCTTCGGCAAGGATTAGCTCCGCGCGCCAGGCGATCTGGCGATACACGCGCTCGGACACGCCAGGCCGGTAGGCCTTGTCAGGGAGCCGAGTTTCGGCGGGCACGCCATGCATGGCCTTGCGGATGCGGTCGCTCTCGACGATCCGCGCGCCGGGTGGCGCGCCGACATGGGCAGCCAGCGCTTCGGCGACCGTCGTCTTGCCCGAGCCGCTCAGACCGCCGATCGCGACGAGCCGAGCGGGCGTCTGGGTGAGCAGGGCTTGGGCGAGCTCGAAGTAGGATCGCGCTTCGGCGCTAAGCTTCACGGAGTCCGGGCTGCCTTCCTCAACCTGCGTTGCCGTGACATGCGCGCGCACTGCTGCCCGCACAGCCATGAAGAACGGGAGCAGGATGAAGCCGTCTTCGTCGTCGGCGTCATCGAGGTAGCGATTCATCACCAGATTGGCGAGTTCTGGAAAACCGCGATGCCACATATCCATCAGCAGGAAGGCGAGGTCATAGAGCACATCGACGGTGGCGATCTGGTCGTTGAACTCGATGCAATCGAACAGGCGCGGTTCGCCGTCGAACAGGCAGATGTTGCGTAGGTGGAGATCGCCATGGCAGCGACGGACGCGGCCTGATGCCTCGCGCCGGTCAAGCAGGCCGGCATGGCGGGCGAGGGCCGCGCGAAACGCGTCGTTGAGCGTCTCGATCTCGTCACGGACGAACACGTGGCTGGTTGCAAATCCGGCCGAATTGATTTCAAGCACGCCGCCAATGTTCGCCGACCCGCTGCCAGCGTGGATCACCTCGGCGTTGCGGTGATATTGCGCGATCATGCGCGCCACGCCTGTCATCAGCGCGGGTGTCAACTTGCCAGCAACGGCCATGCGGTCGAGAAGCTTCGACTGATCGAAGCGAACCATTTCGATAACGGCGTCGACCAGGTCCCCCGGCCCATCCAGGGCAAGCCGGTTTCCTTCGCGCGTGATGCGGCGCACACCGAGATAAAGGCCAGGCGCCGTCGGGGAGTTCAACTCCATTTCCCTTTCGCAAGCGGCGAACCGCAGCTCAGGCGTCGAAAAATCGACATAGGGCAACTTGACCGCCCGCTTCAGCTTGAAAGCGCGGCATCCGACAAGGAATATCCGGGAAATATGAGTTTCGATCGTCTCGACGGGGCCAGCCTCGCCATAGGCGGAAGGATCCTTCAACATCTCGACCACGACATCCTGGTTCTCAGCGATCATAGCCTGCGCCCTTGGTCCTAGTTGCATCATCGTTCGGTCTCGCAGACTGAAGCCCTACGAGTTTTACTGGCGTTGAAGCGTTTGGACGTAACCGGTGAGGTTATGGATGCGTTCCGTAGTGACGGCTTCCCCACCGTAGGGGCCGTAGCGCTTCACGTCGTCGGGCAGGAACTGATTGCCCCAGACCGGCATCTCGCGCTCGCCGTGCTCCGCTACGAAGCCGCGGCCGTCGATCGTCGCATAGACCCGCCAGTAGGGAAATTCCCCGCCATTGCGCTTCGTCAGCGTCGTCAGATCCGCGGGACGCTTCCGTAGCTCGTCGGCCAAGGGGCCGTCGCCCTTGCCGTCCACGCCGTGACAGACCGCGCAGGAATTCAGATATTCCTGCTGCCCATTGCTCATCTCCTGTGCCGCCGCGGCGCTAAAGGTCAGCGCCAAAAAACCCATCGTCGTCCATAATCTCATTGCTCTGCCTCCAGCCATCAATGTCAGGCTAAGGCGTGCGAGGCACGCGCACGTTGACCAGGATCAATCCTGCGAAGGATCAGTTTGATTCAGCGCAAGGAAGGATTCCGACCGGCTCACTACTCCTATGTCCACTGTGAACCTTTCTCGAACGAGGAGTCGCCGCCATGCTATTCAAGACATTGCTCACGGTTACAGGGCCGGATCACGGGGACGATGATCTGAAGCTCGCCGCCGGTCTGTGCGACGAAATCAACGCACATCTCTCCGTGCTTGTTCTGGTCATCGCTGCGCCTCCTTCGGGCGGAGAATACGCTGCGGTCGTCTCGCCGGCCTGGCTCGCAGAGCGCGAAGCCGAAATGGAGATGCTGGAGCGGCGCAGCTCGGCGGTTTCCAAAATGCTGTCGGAAAGCCCCGTATCGGCCGATCTCAGCAGCGACTACCCGGAGCAATCCTGGGCGGATGAAGTCATCGGTCGGCGCGCCCGCTACGCCGACTTGACCATTGTCGGCCCGGAAATGCTCGCAAGCCATATGCTCAAGGAAAGGGTCATTGCTGGCGGTCTATTCGCGTCGGGGAAGCCCATCCTGCTGGTTCCCAGGGGCGCGCGCGCGACTTTGAAACCGAAACGCGTCCTTGTCGCGTGGGACGCAAGCCTGGAAGCATCGCGTGCCGTGCGAGAGTCACTCGACATCCTGCCAGGTGCCGATGAGGTGCGCGTCGTTATGATCGACCCTGTCGAGGACGAACGGCACCACGGCGCGGAACCCGGGGCGGACGTGGCGACCTATCTCTCCCGGCATGGCGTGAAGGTCGCAGTGGACCGTCTGCCGAGCTCGAACCATTCGATCGCCGATGTTCTTCGTCAGCACGCGGTCGACATTGGCGCCGATCTCACCGTCATGGGTGCCTACGGCCATTCCCGGCTGCGCGAGCGGATATTCGGCGGCGTGACCAAGTCCATGATTGAGGACCCGGGGCTGCCGATTCTCATGGCTCGTTAAAATGCATCATGCTCGCGAGTGTGCGACGATGCCAAGCATCGTTCGGGACGTCATCTAGGATAGCGGCCTTGGGGGTGGATTGGAACCCTGCCGGATAGTGACCGTGATATCAACAAGCAACGGCTGGGACCTTGTCCCGAAGACGCTGGGCGCATTGGTGGACTGGCCGAAAGCTGGCGCGAAGTCGTTTCCCATGAGCCGACGAATGGTTGGTATCAGAATGCCGCAGCTTAATTGGGAATGTCCAGGACGTGGTCGACGCCGGAACGGCAGCTTACCGCAAAACGCCCTTGCCCGCCGAAAGCGGGATAGTGGTGCAGCCGCTACGGGCGGCGACCGGATGTGAGGTTGATCAGGCCCGTTTACCGGGCCGCGTCATGCTACCGGGCTCAGACCGTGGATGCCGTCTCCGAATTAGGAATGTATTATGTCGCCATGATGCCCCGCCTTGACGTGGTGACCCTCATGTGAGGACTATCGCCGCCCAGGCGCCGACCCGGCAGCAGGTCATGACGCTCGCCACCGACGAGTTCATCCGTCAGTTCCTGCTACACGTCCTGCCGCGCGGCTTCCATCGCATCCGGCACTATGGGCTACTTGCCAGCAGTTACCGCAAAGCGTCGCGCTCGCCCGCGAACTGCTGGCGGTCGCGCCTCCTGTCATGAACGATCCTCCGGCGGAACCAGACAGCTTCCGCCCGCTGTTTGATCTGGAGGAACGCCAGATCGAGCCATTGCGAGCGACAAAGCCTCTATTTTACGCTGAAGCCGCCATCAACCATTAAGACCGCGCCGTTGATCATTCCGGCCTCGTCGGATGCGAGATAGCGTGCTGCGGCCGCGATCTCCGAAGGCTTGGCAAAGCGTCCGACAGGAATATCCCGCTTGGCCTTTTCTCCCTTTTCGCCAGACCACCCGACAAGCGCCATCGGCGTTTCGACTACCGTTGGTGCGATTGCGTTGGCGGTAATGCCAAAGCTGGCCCATTCAATAGCCATCACCTTTGTCAGGTTGATCAGGCCTGCCTTGCTGGCGCCATAGGCAGCATGCTCCTCGATGGCGATAACGCCGGCTTGCGAGGAGATGTTGATGACGCGACCTCGCCCCGAGGTCTTGAGATAGGGCAGGGCAGCGGCGGCGACGAGCCAAGGACCTCGGAGGTTGATCCGCATCGTCTTGTCCCAAACCTCGACATTTGCTTCTTCCGCGGGGAAAACAATGCCCAACCCGGCGTTGTTGACGAGGATGTCGATTCCCATCGCCGCGCCGATCTGGTCGACGACGGAAGCGATGGAAGCCGGATCTTCAAGATCGAGGACGAAGCTTCTATGGTGGGCCCCAAGGCGCGATGCCAACCCCGACGGGTCGTTGATGTCGACAAGGGCAAGTCGTGCCCCGGTCGCCGCGAAACACTCCGCCATTGCCTTGCCAATTCCGCCGGCGGCGCCGGTAATCACGACCGTACGACCCGCTAGGTCATTCATGGGAACGCTCGCTCCTGGTCACGCGACGGCTGCCCGCTTCCGGTTCAGATGTCGAAATTGGTCGGCAGGACGACCACGTCCCGGATCGTGACGTTGCGCGGTCGGGTCAGCATGAACATAACCGCATCCGCGACCTCCTTCGGCTCAATCAGGCTACCATTCTCCTTGGCCTTGCGGAGATTTTCTTCCGGCCAATCGGCAAGAAGGGCGGAGATCACTGGACCCGGAGAAACCTGTCCGACGCGAATCCCGTGCTTGTTCAACTGGCGGCGCATCGTCTGCACAAAACAGGTCATGGCCCATTTGGATGCCGAATAGACCGGCTCCCACGGCACTGGAAAATGACCGGCAACAGAACTGGTGACGACGATGTCGCCACCGCCGCGTTCGATCATGTGCGGGATTACGGTCCGGACGTTCTTCATGACCGCGTTGACGTTCAGGTTCAGCATCCGGTCGATGGCATCGAGGTCCGTCTCGGTCAAATCGCCCCCGATGTATGAACCTGCATTGGCATGAAGGATGTCGAGATGCCCCGCTTTCTCGACAATGCCATTCAGAAGCGTTGCGCAACTCGCCGGATCGAGCAGGTCGATCGTGAGCGGAATGGCCTTTTTACCCAGCTTCTCGCAAAGCGCTTCCATAGCCGTCTGGTTACGATCGATCATGACCACGGTCGCGCCTTCACCAAGCATGGCCTCCACGCTTGCCAGTCCGATGCCCGACGCGCCTCCAGTAACTGCTGCAACCTTGCCTTCTAGTTTCCCTACCATGATGTCGCTCCGATCCCTGTTGGTTCAGTGAGTGGTGTAGCCGCCGTCCGCCGTGAGCACGGCGCCGGTGACATAGCTTGCAGCGTCCGAGCACAGGAACAGCGCGCAGGTGGCCATTTCCTCTGGTTCAGCGAAGCGGCCCATCGGCGTATTCTCGGTCCAGACGCTGTTCCACTGCGGGTTGGCTATGCCGCCTTCGGTCATGTCGCTGATCACATAGCCAGGTGCCAGCGCGTTGACGCGTATGTTGCGGCCGGCGTACTCGAAGGCCATGACCTTCGTCATTTGATGGATTGCGGCCTTCGAGGAGTTGTAGGCGACTTGCAGTTGCGGCTTGTTGGCCACATCGGCGGAAATCGAGCCGATGTTGAGAATTGCGCCGCCAGCCTGGCGCAGCATCGGCTTTATCGCCTCTCGCGCAATGCGAAAGGGAGCGACAAGATTTGTCTCGAGAATGAAGTTGAGGCGCTCGTCATCGAATTCATGGAAATTGCCATTGTCGGCAACGCCGGCGTTGTTGACGAGGATGTCGAGCTGACCGAACCGTTCGAGCGTCGCGCTGACCAGTCTGCCGGGCGTTTCACGATCGCGGACATCCCCCGCGCTCCAGGCGACACGGTCGCGATGCTCCTCCAGAAGGTCCTTCACCGCATCTGTGCAGGTCCGGCCTGTGATCACCACGTTTGCGCCGGCCTCCACAAAGATCGTCACGATGGCCAGGCCGATGCCACGGCTTCCGCCCGTAACCAACGCGGTTTTTCCGTCGATCCTGAATTTGTCCAACGCCACCGTTTGCCTCCGTTTGCGTTTATGCGCAGCGCTCGCCGGTCAGGTGCCACACGCCCGACCATAGGTTTCAATGCTTTGCCGGATGTGACCGATCGCGATCTCTTCGCCATCACAGGCCCGCTCGGCCCAGGCAGCTGCCGACGGCAGGTGCTGTAGAAAGAGAGTCACCGGCACGATCCGACCTTTCAGCGTCTTGAAGAGCCGGTCGCAAGCTTCTCCGGCTTGCGGGGTGGCCCAATAGTATCGGATCCGATCCGAGTAAGAGTAATGGCGCAGGACGCGCTTTTCGGCATCGTCGCCGCGATAGTGACTTTCCCAATTCTTCGAGGCGACGCGCATCAGAGCCTCCATGGCATGATAAAGCGGGCGTTCGCCATAGCCGGGCACGAGGTCGGAAGCGATCAGGTCGAGTGCGTATAGCGCTTCGCGCAGCTTGAAGGTCAGTTCCGGCCCAACCTTCAGGATGCCAAATCCGTCCTCGACGAGTTCACGCAATGGGCCTTCGCCCTGATAGTCCGTCGAATGGGCTTCGAAAATCAGCGTCGGCAATTCGCTTAGCGTAGCCGCCAGAGCGTGGGCTTTCACCCGATCGTAGAAAATCACGTTCTGGTTGCCGAACTCCACGCCCGGCTGCACCACAAGGCCAATGGCGCGGGAAAACGCGTCCTCGAGCCCGGCGGACCGGAACGCTTTCGCGTGAACGGCGTGCGTTTGACGGGCAGCTGCGGTGCTGGTCGGAGTGATAGCATCCAACGCGTGATCGGCACCACCGGGTGGCGGCACTTCAGTGCCAATGATGTAGATCGGACTCGCCCCACCACTTTCTCTCGCCGCCCGTTCCGCGACGCCCGCCAGTCTGGCCGCGCGCTCAGCCACGATGTGGTCATCGAGCGCGATGGGTTCCCCCTTGCAGCCCATCGAGGCATCGAGATGGATCTTTCGGAAGCCCGCTCGGACATAGGCATCCACCATCGCCCCCGCTTGCCCCATTGCCTCACTGGCATCCCGGTCCTTCCACGGATTGGGCCCGAGATGGTCGCCGCCAAGCACAATCAGGTCCTTCGGACATTGCTCCGTCGCTGCGAGCGTCTCCACCATGGCCGCAAAGTCAGACGGCGTCATGCCGGTATAGCCACCCAGATGGTTGACCTGATTGCACGTCGCCTCAATCAGGACGGTGGTGCCTGTGTCCCGGCCGCGGCGAAGTGCGGCTTTCAGCACCAACGGGTGTGCGGAGCAGACCGAGGTCACCCCCATTTTCTTTCCTTGCCTATGCAGGGACGGCAAATCTTCGATCGCCACGCGCATCAGCTTCTTCTCGCCGTTCGTGCAATGAAGTCTTCCAGTTCGGCGCGCGTGCCGGCGCCCTCCATTGGACCCAGGCGCGTCACGTTGCGTGCGCCGGCCGCATTGCCGAATTCGAGCGCCCGCTCGATGGGCATGCCCAGCCGCCGGCACGCGACATATGCTCCTCCGAAACAGTCGCCGGCGCCGGTCGGATCCGTCTCATCGACGAGAAAGCCGGGACATTGCGCATGCGCGCCGGATCGATGATAGGCCGACGATCCATCCTTGCCGCGCTTGATCGCGATCTCCTTGACGCCGCGGTTGAACAGCGCCTTTATCGCGGGCTGCTCGGTGTCCACACCTGCGGCGAGGAACAACTCTTCGCCCGACGGCAGCAACAAGTCTGCCTTGTCGACGAGGGCCGCGAATTTCTCCTCGGTCTGGCCGTGGGTCAGCAGTTCCTTGCGCAGGTTCGGATCAAGCGACATCGTGCCGCCGCGCGCCTTGATCACAGCGATCGCATGTTCGGTGATCTCCCAGGCTGCCGGGCTGGCGAAGACGGTTCCCATGACGTGGATATGGCCGCAGCGTGTGATGAGCGCCTCGACCTCGCGAGTCCATTCCAAGCGGGCCGCTGCGGACTTGGCGATGTTGTATACAAAATCTCGGCTACCGTCCTTGCGGTACCGGACGAAGGCGCTGCCGGTCGGGAAATCCGACGAAACGGCAATAGCGGAAATGTCGACGCCGTCCCGCTTCAGACGTTCGGTGTTGACGACACCGAAATCGTCATCGCCAACCGCACCGACAATCGCGGCCGCTCCGCCCATACGAGCGCATTGATCAATGAAGATTGCGGGCGCGCCGCTCGGGAACGGGCCAATGAACTCGATGGGCTCCCTAAAGCCAGCGCCGGCTTTGCTCGCGACGATCTCGACCAGTATCTCTCCGACAGTGACGGTCGGCCCGAGTGAATCCGGCGCCAGTGTTTGGTTAGGGTCGTTCGTCAAATGTCAGATCCTGCGTTTGAGGCCGTCTCGCATTTCAGGCCTCGGAAGTCTCGGAGCCCGAAACCGCGTCCCTGCTGAACATCTGGTTGTCGAGCGACATGAAGCGCTGGTGCATGATGCAAGCGGCTCCGAAAGCGGATCCGTATGCGGCGCTCTCGTTGAAGACGATCTCTGGAATGGGAAAGGTTTCGGCCTGAAGGCTGCGGATATGCGCGTCGACCCGTGCGGCTGCCAATGGGTAGAGTTCTGCTACAGACCCGCCCAAAACGATGCGGTTGGGATCAATCAACCGCGATATCTGAACGACGGCAAATGCAAATAGGGTGGCCCATTCCTCTGCGAGTTGCACTGCTTGCGGGACGCGGTCGCGGACGTTGCGCAAAAACGCGTCAAGGTCGGCGTCCGGATTGAATTGTCGGTAGGAAGACAGAATTCGATCGCGTCCGAAGGCCTGCTCCAGATTGCGGTACGTCGGGTTTCGTGTCTTGAGGTGGCCGACTTCGCCTGCAAGACCATTGCCGCCACGAAACAGCTTGCCGTCGATCACGATTCCGCCGCCGACGCCGGTCTCGATGACCATGAAGAAGGTCACGCCGCTCGCCGCTTCCGGCTGGCTGTAAGTGATGCCGATGCCGAATGCATTGCCGTCATTTTCCGCGCACACCGGAATTTCAGCGGGAAGAAGGCTTCGGGTGAGGGCTGTGAGATCAAGATTTCGCCATCCGAGTATAGGTGCGACATGGATGAAACCGTTCTGATCCATTTGCCCCGGCACCGTAATCCCGAGCCCTTGGCACCGCACCAGCCTGTCCTTGCCGATCTCGGCGAAAGCTCGGTTGATGGCGACGCGAACCGCGTCTTGCGGATCGCTATTGTGCCCGTCGAAGCGGTTTGTGGCGCTGTGGATGATCTTGCCGGCAAGGTCAATCTCAACGCAGGTCATATGCTCAACGCCTATTTCGACGCCGATAAAGAAAACAGCCTCGGGTACAATTTCCACGAGGATGCCCGGTCTCCCGGCTCTGGGTTGACCTGCCGAATTCGTAAGGTTGGTCTCTGGGACCTCACGAACAAGCCCGACCTCCACGAGTTCCAGAACGATATTGCCAGCCGACGAACGGTTCACCCCCATGTGCCTGGCAAGTTCTGCCCGGCTCAGCGGACCGAAGCGATGGAGGGCGTTCAATGTCGCCACCGCGTTGCTCTGACGAATCCTGCGCGGAGAGCTGCTGGCAAAGGTCGCATGGTTCATGGCAGGCTCCTGCATATTCGCTCCCAGCCTATACCGCACCGGAGCCCGGTTTGCCGCCTTACGACGGCAAACGCCGGACCGTTTTGTCTCGATAAACTGCCGCGCGCCGATAAAATGTGCGCTATACCGCCTCGGCTGGTGAGGACAAGTTCACCTCGCGACCCCTGACCACTACAGACCCTGCGTCGCGTCGCAGTATGCCCATCAGAATACCGAGGAAGGTCGACTTGCAGGCGCCGTTCCCGCCGCAGAGCGCATTGACCGTGCCGGCGCGCAGCTGGATCTGGCCGTCGATTAGCGCCGGGACGCCGCCAAAACTCTTGGCGACATTGCTGGCGCCAAGGAGCAACGGCGCAACACCGGTGCCTCGTTCGTCGGCATTGGCTATTCCTGTTCCATCCTCCCATCCTCTTCGATCCCGGCGGCGCGGGTCGCGACCGGCCCACAGTCCTTGACCCCTCAGGCAGCCTTGTTGATCTCGGCCCGGCGCACGGCCTCCGCCCAATGGCTTTCGATGAAAGCCCGGGCGTGCGCGGCGAGCGGATTGTTGTCATCCCAGGTATCGCGCCAGATAGCACAGACGCGTGACAGCGCTTCATCGACGATGGCGCTTGAGAAGCTTTCGAAGGTGATATCGCGGTTGTGAAAGCCGATATCGACCAGCGCGGAAAAGATGCTCGGAAAGTCGATCGTGCCGGTGCCGAGATAGCCACGGTAGTTTTCGTTGAAGTGGAAATAGGCCACCTTCTCGCCGGCCATGCGGAGGGCGCCGGCCGGGCTGGCCTCCTCGATGTTCATGTGGAACGTGTCGAGATGCAGGAAAACGTCGTCGCGACCGGTATCCTTGATGAATTTCAGACCCTGCGCGGCCGTGTTCAGCAGGTTGGATTCGAAGCGATTGACCACTTCGAGAACGATTTGCACGCCACAGTCCTTCGCTACGTTTGCGGTCGCGGCAACGGCTTCGGCACTGTTCATCCAGCCACCGCGTGTCGGCATCCGGTCGTATTTGCCGTGCTTCGAATACAGGATGCCGCCCAAGCGGATTCCGCCAATGTCGCGGACCGCCTTGACAGCGTCGGACAGCATCAATGTTCCCTTGGCGACCACGGCCTTGTCTTCGCTTGAGACGTCCGCGTCTGCGGGCAGGCCCATCGTGACGACGACCTCGACATCCAGTGCCTTGGCCTTTTTGGCTAAGCGATCAAGGTCGAATTTTTCGGGGCGCAGGTAGGCGAATTCGATCAGGCGAAAGCCATGCTCCGCCGTCTTGTCGAGCGCCATTTCGAGGCCTTCCTGGGTCTGGCCGTTTGTCCAAACAAACGAATGGATACCGAGACGCCGCATTGGTTCCCCTCCTCAAATCATATTTGCATGATGAAGATACAAACTGGGAGTCAAATGCTCCAATTTTGACATCGACGCAAGAGGACTCCGTAGCTTTCCGCATCGTCATCAGAATCGCCGCGTCGAAAAAAACCTTTTAGAATCATGCAGATACGAGGGAGAAAATTGGCGTCAAAAATTTTTCTCTTCGCAGTTGCAGCAAAAATAATATGCAGCCTTACACAACAAACGTTGCGCGAATTAGTTTTTTGTTCTAGGGAAAAGGCAGTCGGCGGCATTGGGCCGCTCGTTGTTTGGGAGGAATGCAGATGAACGTTCGAGTGAAGCTCGGCGTGACTGTTCTTGCGGTCGCGCTGATGTCGGGAACCGCGCTGGCAGCCGGTAATGACGACTTCTGGGCAAAGGCAGCCGAACCCTACAAGGGCGTCGTCCTGCATGGCGTCACTGAAAGCACGCCGCCGTCAAATTACATCAAGGACGTTCTCGCGCCCGAATTCGAGAAGAAGACGGGCATAAAGGTCGACATCGAAACCACCTCATGGGACCAGATGTACGACAAGGCCATCAAGGATATGGAAGCCGGCACCGGCATCTACGACGTGGTCTATATCGAGCAGGACATCATCTACTCATACCTGGCGCGGAACTTTCTGACCGACATCACGAAGGCGCTGAAGGACAAGCCTGAACTCAAGGCGTCGACCTATGACGATGCCAAATTCACCAGCTTCGCCAACTATTTCAAGCAGGATGGCGACCTCTATGGCGTGCCGATGGAGGCGTTCCTGAAGGTCTACTGCTATCGCAAGGACCTGTTCAACGACCCGGAGATCAAGGCCGCATTCAAGAAGCAGACCGGGCATGACCTGAAGCCGGCCACGACCCATGAGGAATACACCGAAATCGCCGACTTCTTCACCAAATGGGGCAAGGACCACAATCTGCAACTCTGGGGCTCGACCGCGCAAGCCCACACCGGTCATGCGGCTTCATGGTATGAGTTCTTCGAGTCGGTCGCGCCAACCTTTGGTGTCTACAGCTGGGGTATCGACGCGAGCAAGAACTACGCGGCCACCGTCGAGCATGGCGGCGCAATGAACAGCGACAAAGCCAAGGCTGCCCTGAAATGGTGGTTGCACTTGCGCGACATCGCTCCGCCGGAATCGGCGCAATCGACCTGGAGCGAGGTTGCCACGACCTTCGCCGCCGGTCGTGCTGCTCAGGGTCTGGTCTATGGTGAGAACGCCGCCTGGATCGAGACGGACACTTCGAAGTCAAAGGTTACAGGCCAGGTCGGTTTCGCCCTGCCGCCGCTTTCGCCGGGGGTGATGGATGACGCCAAGTCGGGCAAGGGCTACGTCGGCTATTACGACGGCGGCGCCTTCGGTCTTCCGGTCACCTCGAAGAATCACGAAGCGGCGCTGCTGTTCCTTGAATATATCGGCCAGGACGAGGTGCAGCCCGGTTGGGCGGTCGCTGCGCCGCGGATCACAAACACCGCGACCTTCGATGCTCCTGAGGTCAAGGACATGGATGTCAAGCTCGGCGGCTTCTATACGATGCTGAAGGACGAGGGCAAACTCTTTGCCGGCGCTCCGCCCTATCCGTTCCACGCCCAGGTCCGCGAAGCCACGGCGCCGATCTTCTACGACATCCTGACCGGCAAGATCGGGCCTGACGAAGGTCTCGACAAGATGGCGGCCAAGGCCGAAGAGGAACTGACCTCCCTCGGCTACCGCAAGTAAGCTACATCCTCCCGGTAGTCGAGCGGGCCGCCGCCCTCGCGAGGCGGCGGCCCAACCCGTCACGGGACATGGTAGCATGCGACAGGTGCCGGACAGGTTGATCGCAAGGGGAGGATGGGAAGTGAAATCCAACACGTTTGGCTGGATACTGCTGGCTCCGACCATAGTCGTCCTGTTCTTCTTCGGTGTCCTGCCGTTCCTCTACGTGGTTTATGTCTCGTTCCACCAGTGGAACCCCTTCGCCGCCAATCCGTACATGATCTACAACGGCGCCGGAAACTTCCGGCAGATCGTCTTCGACGGCGCGTTCCTGGCCTCGCTCGGCGTGACCGTCGCCTTCGTGTTCTTCGCCGTCCTGACCGAGGTCATCGTCGGCTACCTGCTTGCGCAGGCCTTCATGTCGGACTTCCCGGGCAAGGCCTTCTTCCGCACCATTCACACCTTGCCGCTGATCATCGCGCCAATCATCGTCGGCTCGATCTGGAAGCTGATGACGACACCATCCATCGGCATCATCCCGCATCTGCTCCAGTCAAGCGTCGGTTTCGACTTGAACATCGGCCAGAGCGCCGCCGCCGCCTTCATCATCACCATCATCATGGACGTTTGGCACTGGACGCCTCTGGTGACCTTGACCCTGATCGCCGCGCTGGTTTCGCTGCCGCCCGACCCGTTCGAGCAGGCTCAGATCGACGGGGCGGGCAAGTGGCAGATCTTTTGGCACATTACCCTGCCGATGATTGCCCCCGCCGTGATGGCCACCGTCTTCATTCGCCTTATGGATGCTCTGCGCATCGTGGACGAGGTGCTCATGCTGACAGGTGGCGGCCCGGGCTCGGCCACCCGCTACATCGGCGTGCACATCTTCCGGGAGGTGTTTCCGCGAACGAACTACGGCTACGGGTCGGCGATTTCGGTCGTCGTCCTCTATCTCACGATTGTGGCCTGCTGGCTGCTCTACACGGGCATGCTCGCGCCGCGTAAACCCAGGAAGGGCTGACCCATGAAAAAGAAGACGCCCTGGCCCTATGTTTTCTTCTGGGTCCTCATCAGCTTCCTGACGCTGTTCCCGATCTATTGGCTGTTCGTCATCTCGGTGACGCCGTCGTTCGAACTGTTTTCGACACCCAGCGTGATCCTGCAGCATGTCGACTGGCAGAACTACACTGAGGTCATCGGCAATCCCACCTTGAGGGGATACATGATGAACTCGCTGCTTATATCGTCGGGTAACGCGATCCTGACCACGACGTTCGGCTTCTTTGCCTGCTACGCGCTGTCGCGCTTCAATCTGAGTGGCAAGGAGAGTATCTTCTTCTGGACGATCACCAACCGAATGGCGCCGCCGGCGGTGTTCCTGCTGCCACTCTTCCTCTTGCTGACCAAAGTCTACAGAATCGAGGGGTTCACGCTGCTCGATACACGGATCGGCATGATCCTAGTCTACTGCACGTTCAACTTGCCCTTTGCGATCTGGACGCTGCGGCCGACCGTGGACGGCATTCCGAAAGAGCTCGATGAAGCCGCCTTTGTCGACGGTGCAAGTCCGTGGAAGGTGATCACCGAGGTCGTCTTTCCGCTCTGCCGTCCCGGCCTTGCGGTCACGTTGATCCTCACCTGGGTCTTCGCCTGGAATGAATACTTGCTGGCGGCCACTCTGACGAACTTCAACGCGCGTACGCTGACGACCGGCCTGTCGGAGTATGTCACGACGACCGGGACCGCCTGGGGCATCATGGCGGCGATCTCGATCTTCACGCTGATCCCAGCGCTGATCGTCTTTTCAGTCGTGCAACGGCACATTGTGGCCGGCCTGACATTCGGCGCCGTCAAAGGGTGATCTCATGGCCAGCAAAATGGAAAACATCGACAAGCCGATCGACATCCTCGACGATGCGAATGCTCCGCCGATAGCGGAAAAGAGCGGCTTTCTGCCGATCGAAACGAACTGGTTCGATCGGCTCTTCATCTCCGTCGTCATCTGGGTGGCGATGTCGCTTCTATGGTTCCGATTCATCGAACCCTTGGGCTTGTCGATCTGGATCTCCAACGTGATCGCACTGGCTCTGGCAGCGTTCATCATCGCAAAGGGCTGATCACATGGATGCGCTTGTTCTCGAGGAAAAACTGAATCTCTCGCTCCGCGATTTTCCGATTGAGCGTGAGGAAAAGCTCGGCCCGCGCGACGTGCGCATCAAGTTGCACACGGTCGGTATCTGCGGCTCCGACGTCCATTATTATACCCACGGCAAGATCGGCCCCTTCGTTGTCAGGGAGCCGATGATCCTCGGCCACGAGGCCTCCGGCACGGTCCTCGAGGTGGGTCCCGAGGTGACTACGCTGAGGGAAGGCGACCGTGTCTGCATGGAACCGGGCATCCCTGATCCGAATTCGAGGGCGACGCGACTCGGCAAATATAATGTCGACCCGGCCGTGCGGTTCTGGGCAACCCCGCCCGTCCACGGAATCCTGCGGCCGACCTGCGTCCATCCCGAAGCGTTCACCTTCAAGCTGCCGGACAATGTGTCCTTTGCGGAGGCAGCTATGGTCGAGCCGCTTGCGGTCGGCGTTCACGCGGCCACGAAAGCCCGTATCAAACCGGGCGACATCGCGGTCGTGCTCGGGGCCGGGCCGATCGGCCTCGTAACCGCACTCTCCGCCCTGGCTGGCGGCTGCGCGCGCGTTTATGTGAGCGACCTGGCCGAAAAGAAGCTTGAGATCGCTGAGAGCTTGAGCCGTGCCATCATCGGCGTGCAGGTGGGCAAGGACGACCTTGCTGAACGCGTGAAGCGCGATACTGACGGTTGGGGCGCGGACGTATTGTTCGAGGCGTCCGGCTCACCCAAGGCCGCCTCGACTGTTTTCGAACCACTGGCACCCGGCGGATGTGTTGTCATGATCGGCGGCCAGTCGGATCCGATCTCATATGATACCGGGGCGGCGATGGTCCGCGAGGCGCGCGTGGAAAACATCTTCCGCTACGCGCATGTCTTCCCGCGCTGCGTAGCGATGCTGTCGTCCGGCGCGATCGACGTCAAACCGTTGATCACGCGCAAATTCGAATTCAAGGACAGCGTGCGGGCGTTCGAGATTGCCGCGTCGGCCCCGCCGGCGGACGTGAAAATGCAGATAGAACTGCCGCAATGACCATAGGGAGACGCGTTCGTGGCTGATGTCAAAATCGAAAAGGTCTTCAAGCGCTACGGCAGTGTGCAAATCATGCATGGTGTAGGCGTCGATATCGAGGACGGCGAATTCGTCGTGCTCGTCGGACCGTCGGGCTGTGGAAAATCCACGCTCCTGCGCATGATTGCCGGTCTCGAGGAGATCAGCGACGGCACGATCAGCATCGGCGGGCGCATCGTCAACGACATGCCGCCGAAGGATCGCGATATCGCGATGGTCTTCCAGTCCTACGCGCTCTATCCGCACAAGACCGTGTTCGACAACATCGGCTTCCCGCTGAAGATGGCCAAGCGCTCGCCAGCGGAAATCAAGGAGAAGGTCCACAAGGCGGCGGAGATTCTCGATCTGACGAAATACCTGGGCCGTTATCCTAAGCAGCTGTCCGGCGGTCAGCGCCAGCGTGTCGCCATGGGCCGTGCCATCGTTCGCGATCCACAGGTCTTTCTGTTCGACGAACCGCTATCGAACCTCGACGCGAAGCTGCGTGTGACAATGCGCGTCGAGATCAAGGAACTGCATCAGCGCCTGAAGACCACGATCGTCTATGTGACGCACGATCAGATCGAGGCGATGACCATGGCGGACAAGATTGTCGTCATGCGTGACGGCCGGGTCGAGCAGATCGGCGCGCCACTCGATCTGTACGACAATCCCCAAAACGTCTTCGTCGCCGGATTTATCGGGTCGCCGTCAATGAATTTTGTGCAAGGCACTATCAAAGGCTCCGGGACAAACAAGCAGTTTGTGTCCGACAGTGGGCTGGCACTGCCGGTCCCGGCTACCGCTGCTGCCGATGGCCAGACAGTCACCTACGGCGTCCGGCCCGAACATATTTCCGTTGGCCCGGAGGGTATTCCGCTCAGAGTCGTTGTGACTGAGCCCACTGGAGCGGAGACTCAGATTTTCGCAAAGGCTGGCAAGGACATGATGGATGCCGTCGTGAAGGAGCGAATTTCCGCAGCTCCAGGAGAGGAAATCGGCTTCGTCATCGATCCAGCAAATGTGCACTTGTTCGATCGCAAGACCGAGCAGCGCATATGAAACAGGGCGCCATAAGCAAATCCGAAAATCTCGTGAAAGATTGAAGGGGTTGCGGCCGAAAATGTGCGCAGGGGACGGCTTGCGCGTTATCGGATAGCCGATCACAGTTAAAACCCTTCGCCGCCGTGAACGAGAGGGGCGCCCTTAGCGACAGTGTCCTGAACGAAGTCATCCATAATGGAGAGCCGCCGGCTGGTGATAAGCGGGCCTATCTGAACGTCCGCTCAAGACCTTTTCCGGCAATTATCCTTATGTTCCGTTCCATGAAACCGACGATGAACGATTCGTAGACATCTTCGTGAATGTAGAAGCGAGTATCGCCGAATCCGTCATCGGCCTCTACCTCATCTGTCACAAAAATGCTCGGTCGATACTCGCGACGCTTACGATCGTGGTGCAGAGCATGTAGGACTGCTCAGGAGCCCGCGCCTCAACAGCTCAGAAAGTCAGGTTTGGGAATCCCCGAAGCGATAAGGGCACCCCGAACTTGAATTGCGGCCGCTGCAGCAGCGTGCGCCTTTTTGACGGCGCTTTCTTCGGTGCCAGCAAGCAGTCGGGCGGCGAGGTAGCCACCATTAAACGCATCATCCGCCCCGGTGGTATCAAGGGGAATATCGACAATTTCTGCGGGTATCTTTACTCTCATTCTCCCTGTGTGGAGATGGGCCGGATCGGAGCCACATTTGACGACAATTTCGGAAACGCCTGCATTCAGGCATCGTTCGATAGTCGCGAATCACCGAATAGCTCGCACTCGTCGCTGAAGTTGGCAAAGCAATGTCCGCAATGCAGAGCGCGCTTAGGATGTTCTGTCTCGCCTCCTCAGTGCTCAACCAAAGACGTTTCACCCTCTCGAGCCCGGCCGATCTCATTCAGTACTGATTCGCGGTCGGCCGGCGCGAGTATTGCAAGGCTAATTCCGGAAAAATAGATCAGGTTCCGCTCACTCAGGCCTGTTGCGGAGCGCCTCGGGATCGTCCGCAAGACGCTCTGCTGCCGAGCCTTCCCACCAATATGTGAAGCTGCGTTCATACCTATCCTGTTCCGGCCGGTTGTTACTCTTCAGTCGTGCCTTCGAAATCCAGAAGCTTCCCAACCGGAACATATTTCTGGCCGTCGAACTGGTAGAGCTGCAGGGCTTCGATGGGAAGACGTCGGAGCCGGCTTTGGTGTTCAGCTTGATCCCATCCAGCAGCAGCGGATTGTCCCACTTCTGGATGTTGAAGACGGCCTCCAGGAGCGCAGCACGGGTCGGCTTATCGGTGGCTGCGTGTCCCCGCAACCACTTTCATCATAAATCCATAACCGCCCCGATCTGATCAATCGGGGCGGTTCTTTGCGTTTGAGAGGAACGCCGACTTTCATCTTCGGAACGAACGGCACGCGTCCTGAGTTTTGGAGGATGCAACTCTTGCCTTCCCTATCATGACTCTTCTCGTCCAGCCGCGCTTAGTGAATGAGCCGTTTTCCGACCCGGGACTGCTTCTCGATTTCCGCTTCAGCAGTAGGGCAGTCCTCTTTGACCTCGGCGATCTGTCGGCGCTTTCGCCACGTGAGATCCTGCGCGTTTCGCACGTGTTCGTGTCGCACATGCACATGGACCACTTCAGCGGGTTCGATCGCTTGCTCGGGGTGTCGCTCTACCGTGACAAGCAGGTCCATATCATCGGCCCGCCCGGACTGACGGATGCCGTCGAGGCCAAGCTGCGGGCTTACACGTGGAACCTCCTCAACGACCGGTCGCAGGACTTTACGATCTTCGCTTCCGACTGGACGGAGGAAGGCTTTGCCACCGCAGCCGTCTTCCGGGCGCGCAGGGCTTTCGCGCGGCAAGATTGGCAGAACTCCAGCACTCGGATTCCCTTGGATGATCCAGATTTCGCTATCGAAGCCGTGACGCTCGATCACGGCATTCCTTGCTTGGCCTTCGCCTTCCAGGAAAAGCTGCGGGTCAATGTGCACAGGTCGCGCCTGGATGAACTCGATCTTCCTGTCGGACCTTGGCTTGCAAACGCCAAGCGGGCGGCGCGACGCGGCGCCGGTGCGGCTACCGAGTTCACGCCGAGTGCAGGCAAGAAGGTAACGCTTGGGGAACTGCTGCGGGACCAGGTGCTGGTCTGTGCGCCGGGCCAACGCATCGCCTATGCAACCGATTTAGCCTTCGGTCCGGAGAACGTCACTCGTCTCTGTAACTTGGTGCGCGGCGCCGATCAGCTTTTCATCGAAGGCGGATTGCTGGAGGAAGACCGAGACCTCGCGGCGGCGAAGAAGCATCTGACCGCCGCGCAGGCAGGCGCGATCGCCAGGCAAGCCGGCGCGATCTCCGCCCACCAGATACACCTTTCGCCGCGGTATCTCGGACGCGAAGACGAGCTGCGGGCCGAATTCGAAGCTGCATTTCTCGGAGGTTCCGTTACAGCGAGATAAGGCTCGTTCCCCTCGTGAGCCCACACTGGTTGTGTGCACGGTAGGAGTAGGTAAGCGCCTACGAGCTTGATCCACCCGTTGGCACTGTGGGATGTTTGGACGAAGATTGCCGCCGGGCCGGTCGCCTTCGAGGCGCCATCGGCAGGCTTTGCACTCGACTGGCTCACGCTCCAGGCTTTGCGTCGGCGCGACGTCGGCTTCGCAATACTCACGCGTGCCCCGGGCGTTTCTTCCACCGGTGATCCCGCGCTCGACTCGCGCCTCCCTTTCGACGAGCCGTACCGCATCCCTGGGCGCACGGCGATGCAGCTCGCGCGGGCGAAGCTCCGTGGCAGCCGCATCATCGCGATCGGCACGAGCGTGGTGCGTGCGCTTGAGGCAGCCGCCAATCCCGACGGCAGTGCGCGTGCAGGAAATGGCATCGCGACAGGGCGCATCGCGCGGGGCACGCGGCTTCGGGTGGTTGACGCGATTCTCACCGGTGTCCACCAGCCCGGCGAAAGCCATTTCGAGCTCCTGCGCGCCTTTACCGACGATGCTCAGCTCGCCAAGGCCTCCGCAGCCTTCGCCGCGTACCGATACCGCACGCATGAATTCGGCGATTCCATGCTGCTTCATCGCCAACAGAACCGGGCCGAGGTGCCCGAGACGAAGGCTCTACTCGAGGCGTGGCTATGATGTCGGCAGGATCGGTGGCATTTCGGGCGCTCGGTGCGCGAGGAAGTCGGAGCTATGTTGCGGCGGACCAGGAGTTGGAATTTGACGTAAAGACGGACTTCGTTTCCTGCAGGACCAATGGCGGCTTCGGCCAATTCCGGTTGCTCTTCGCAAGTGCCCTTGTTGCGCGCTGTCGAGAAGCCGATCAGCGTGGCTCAAATCGCTGAATAGCCGCCACCGCAGCAAGCGCACTTAGTGAGGCCGGAAAAGAGATATTTCGGGCGTCGGCGGCTTTTAATCGCACTCACATTGGCGCGGCCGTGATCGTCCCGTTCGATCTTGTTTTCCTGTTGACGCGCTTTCACCGCCTGCCAAAGGTCGTCATCAATGATGCGAAGCTCGGGCGCCTCCTGAATGACCCATTGGGCCTCGGGGTTGGGGCGTGCCTGCCGCATGCCTGTGTCAGGTTCCTTCACGAAGCGCTGCCGGTTCCAGACGATCTTACCGACATAGATCTCGTTGTTGAGGATGCCGTTCCCGCGCTTCGGGTTACCGTTGATCGTGCTGAAACACCAATCCCCGCCGGACGGAGCGGGGATTCTCTCCTGTCTGACGCGCCATTTGCCTGCCGAGCAGGCGGTCGTCGTCTCGCAAAGGGACCGAAGCTCCGGCAGGAGATTGCTGAGGATCTGGATCGCGCGCACGGCGCGGGGTAGTCACGGCCGCCCTCGAGGCCAAGAAGACGACGAACCCCATGCCGATCAGCTCGATATCGCCAGGCTGCTCCTGGTCAAATATCAGCTCGCGTATCAGTACGCCGTCTTTCTCCGCCTTCAGGCGGGAGCCGGCGGCCAGGGTCTAGCCGAGGCTCTCCAAGCGCTCGGCGACAAGGCGGCGGATCGTGGCGGCGGCTTCAGCGGCGGGACTGCCGCGAGCGATCAGCGGCGGCACTGTCAGCTCCGCGGCCGCGGCGCCGACGGACTGGGCTATGGCATCGATGGCGCGGTCGGCGTCGCTGGCCTTGATTCCCACCGTGGCGGCGAGGGCTTTGAAATCAGCGCGGCGTAGCCGGTCGTCCTTGCCGTTTAGCTTGAGAGCTATGCGGTCGCGCTCAAGGCGCGGGAAAACCCGCGTCGTCACCGCGTCATAGAGCGGCGCCAGGCGCACGCTGGCAAAGCGTTCGCTACCGGGCTCGGCGATCTTGAGCAGCGCGAGGTTCTTGAGGTGCATGTCGCCGTCGGCGATCAGCCAAGCAAAGACCGCCCGCCGCAGTACGAGCAGCAAGTCTTCCTCAGGCGCGGTCGACAGCGAACGCAGCGAACGGGCGACGCGCTCGATCGTGCCGTCATACTTAGCCTCCGTTGGTACCCCAAGGACCGACGTGAAATCCTCGAGCGCCAGCATCCGCGTGTCGTTGCCGCCCCGGCGAATGTCGAAGCGCTCGACAATCAGCGCCGGCGGCATGCCGTCGGGCATCGGCACGAGGGCCATGGCGGGGGCGTTGAAGCCCGCGGCCGCGCCAAGCGTAAGCGACAGGTACTCGACTGTGGGCAGGATCTCGAACCCGCTGGTGCCCGCGGGCTTCAGGATGTGTGTGAAGGGCAGGCCGGTGCTTGGCCGCAGCACGCCATCCTCCGCAAGGAACATCGGCGCCTTGATCTGGATGCCGGAGAGCCGTGGCGTATCGCTGCGTGCGAAGATCGCGGCGAGATTGCGCTCAAAGCTGTCCTGAAGCGACCCGCGTCCCGGTCCTTCATAGCGCCCGGTGAAGATACCGTCCGTCTTGAAGCGGGCGAGCGGCGTTGTCAGCACGTCGGCCGGGAACCCGGCGAGCTCGCGCGGATCGTCGACGATCGTAATGTTCGACATGTAGCGCTTGCCGGATTTCAGCTGCGCGCGTTCATCGCGGTTCTTCAGCACCGACGCCAGCCAGCCTTCTGGCAGCAACGCGGTGATGAAGGGCGGCAGTCGGCCGGGGGTGGTCTGACGGATCAGCGGTGGGCCGCGCCAGTCCTGCGCGCGCCAACGCCACTCAAATCCGTCATGGGTCAGGTGGCCGACCGGCGCACCGTGCCAAGCGACGGTAAGATCGAGTGCGGCCTCATTGCGCACTGGGGCGGCAGCGGGGCAGTGGAGCAGGTAGCGTTCTGCCTGCTCGCCCTCGCGGTACCACTGGTTTTCGCGGGCGAGAGACCAGAGCGCATCGGCGGCGCCTTGCGGCGTGCCGTACTCCTCGACGAGCCGGTCGGCGATCTGCGCGCGCATGGCGTCGTCGATGGACGCGGCGTGTTCACTGCGCAGGCGGAAGGCTTCGAGAAAGCGCTGACGGATGGCCGAGACGTCGACGCGAAACTCGCCCATGCCATCACCAACGACGGCCGAGGCCACCGCGGGATGATCGGGGGCAATGTTTTGAATGATCTCAAGACCGCGCAGGCGCGTGCGCTGGTTGCGGCGTCCGCTGATGAAGAGGCGCCCGTCGCGGGTCGGACCCAGCAGGACCGCGGTTGCTGCCGACAGGTACGCGTGCGGATAGAGGTAGCGGGCGATCCGGACCGCATGGCGCAGGACGGTCGTCTCGACATCGTCGCCCCGGTCGACATAGATGCCGCGCATCAGCTGCACCAGCCGGCCGGTTTCGGCCAGATAGTGACTGCGGGTCTTGTCGATCGTCTCTCCGACGAGGTAAAGGCCCATGGAGCCTAACTTTCACGTATTTCACATACGGGAAAGTTAGATCGGAAAGCGCCAGAGTTCAAGGCATTCCTAACTTTCGCGGTTTTCATGTACGCGAAAGTTAGGACAGCAATTTAAGACGTCGGACAGAGCTATTATCGCCAAAGCCTGCTAGCCGGGTCTCTTTTCGCAGAGCCGGGCCGGGGGCGGCTGCGAGGTTCTGAAGCCTATTCGTTCAGGGCCGAGTTTTCTCCGCAACGTCATTCATGCCTACGCGGTCTGTCGGTATCGGAAGCAAGATAACCAGTCAGACTATCTAGCAATGCGCTCCATCCGTGCTGACGGCCTTCCATTCCGTCGCTCGGCGGCATCACGCACATCTGTTCGGTATAGGTAAGTCGCGTTCCGCCGCTTGCATCCTCAAAGAGGATTGTCGCCAGCGAAACTGTATGGACGCGCCCGTTCACCGCCATCGAATAGGCCAGCACGATGCGTTGCCCTTCCTTGATCTCGAAATAGCGACCTTCGTTTGTATGCTCGCCCATGAAATTGCGAAAACTACTCCGCTCAGCCCCACCGGGAGAGAAATCCATCTCCAGCCCCTCGCTTCCGAGCCAGGCCGCTTTCTTTTCTCGAATGCTCCAAGCGGCCCAAACGTGCTCCTTGCAATTCGGATAGAGGCGTTCGAGCGTGAATTCGCGGTGGTGTTGTGACTGCTCGTCCATCAATTATCTCCCTGAGCGAGAAAAGATCCCAAGTTATCGAGCCGATGCTCCCATTGCCGTCGATGCTGGCCGACCCATTCATCCACCCATTGCAGCGCATTCGGCATCAGCATGACCGAACGCACCCGGCCCCTTTTTTCCGACCGGACCAACCCGGCGCTCTCCAACACCTTCATGTGCTTGAGAAAGGATGGGCCTGCCATTTCGAACGGCGCGGAAAGCTCCGAGATCGAGGCTGGCCCCATTGCCAGGCGCTCGATGACCTTGAGCCGCGTCGTATCCGACAGCGCGGCGAAAATTGCGGGCAGTTGAGGATGAAAGGTAGCCATTAGGCTATGTAACGTGAACTGGCGGCGCCGTCAAGACAGGTAGCTATATGGCTATGTATCCGATTGTCGTGCGCGTGACGTCGCCGCCGGGCGGGACGAACGTAGATGGGCGGGTATAGCCCTGCCGTGCCAGCGCGATCCGCCGGCGCTTTGCGCGTTTAAGCAGGAACGTAGGTTAGTTTGATCGCGTCCTCGCCCATTCGATCGCTGGCCACAGGGCGCAGCGGCGGCCGGGGTCCGGCGAAGAATGGCTTGCCCGACCAAGCACGATGGGGCGGAAGTAGAGTCGATACTCATCAATAAGCTCAAGATCGGTTAAGCTTCGCGCCAGTTCTGGTCCACCAACTTGAATTTCGCCTGAGAGCTTATCTTTCAGATCGCGTATCACCGCCTCGACGTCATCCGCGACAAGTGTGGCGTAGGGGCCAACCGACTTCAACTAGCGCGACACGACCATTTCGGTTGGCTACGCCACGCCCGCGAGATCGCGATCGGGAGGCAGCCGGTCGCCTGGTTCAAAATAACCGTCATACAGCCACTTCCGCAGACGTAAGCAGATTTTTTCCGCAACCAATTTGATCTGTCTTGACACCGGTTGCGATACCAATTTCATATTGGTTTCATAAATCCAAGAGATTGGTTGCGCGTAATTGCTAGAGGCAGCGAGCCGATGAATGTGACTGACAGCAAGGGATATCGAACCGTTTCGAGGCGATGCGTTGAAGACGGCGGCGTCACCTACCGCAGCGGGAGCGATTGCCAAGTAGCAATCAGCGAACTCGCGCAGACGTCGGACAACCGGGCCCAGTCCGGTGTTGAGAAGATGCAAGCTGAATGGAACCGAACACGCCATGACATGGCCCCGGTTCTAAAGGTCCATGAGCTCAGCAAGGCTTTCGGCGCAGTCAGGATCCTTAACGACGTCACTTTCCAGATGGCAGAGGGGGAGGTCATATCCCTTATCGGCGCGTCCGGCTCGGGAAAGAGCACGCTGTTGCGCTGCATAAATTTTCTGGAGACTCCGACCTCCGGGAGGATCGAGGTGATGGGCGACGCGATCTCCATCACCTCCAATCGACCGGGCAAGAGCGAAATCACCAACCGCGCGAAGATCCGGCTCTTTCGCCAGCGGACTGGCATGGTGTTCCAGAGCTTCAATCTCTGGCCGCACCGAACCGTGATCGGCAACGTGACGGAGGCGCTCGTCTACGTGCTCGGGAAAGGAAGGCGGGAGGCCGAGGACATGGCGCTTTCGGCGCTTTCCAAGGTGGGCATGGCCGAGTTCCGCGATCGCTATCCCAGTCAGCTTTCGGGCGGTCAACAGCAGCGCGTTGCGATCGCGCGGGTGCTGGCGATGCGACCAAAGATCATGCTTTTTGACGAGCCCACCTCCGCGCTCGATCCGGAACTGGTAGGCGAGGTGCTGAAGGTGATCCGCACGCTTGCCGAGGAGGGTGCGACCATCCTTCTCGTCACCCATGAAATGCGGTTTGCGCGCGACGTGTCGAACCGAATGATATTCCTGCGCAAAGGTATGCTTGAGCAGGACGATGCGCCGGAAGAGTTGTTTCGCAACCCCGCCTCGGAGGCGGTGAAACGGTTTCTCTCCAGCGTCATGCCAGCCGCCGCGTGAACGCGGTTTTCTTCAGTAGAACAAAGAAAAAAGGGGTAACACTCATGCTTTCAGTTCAAGCGTTTCGCTCGATTTTCCTGTCGGGTTTCATGCTCGCCGCCGCAGCCGGAGCCGCGCGCGCCGAGGAAGGCGTCCTACGCGTCGGTACGGAAGGCGACGCGCCGTTGTTCAGCATGGCCGACGCAAACGGAAACGTCACCGGCTTCGACGCCGATGTCGCCAACGGTATCTGCGCCGAACTCAAGATGAAGTGCAAATTCGTGGTGCAGGCTTTCAACTCGCTGGTTCCCTCCATGGATAGCGACCGCTTCGACGTGATCATTTCCGGCCTTGGCATCACTGCCGAGCGCCAGAAGAAGATCGACTACTCCATCCCGTACGCCACTACGCCGCTCTATTTCGTGGTCCCCAAAGACTCCCCCCTTGCCGGGCTCAAGAGTCTCGAGGAGATCGAAAAGGCGCTCGCTGGAAAGAGCGTCGGCGTCGTGACAGGCACGACCTACGCCAAATTCATCGGCAAGCGCGCGACCAGCGCCGATCTCAAGACTTATGATGCCACCACTCAGCAGACCGCCGACCTTGCCGCTGGCCGTCTAGAGGCTGCTTTCGGCGACTCCCCGACTTGGATGGATTTCCTCGCTACGCCGGACGGTGCCAACTTCACTAAGATCGACGTGAAGATTACGGCGATGAACGATCCTGAAACCCTCGGCCACGGCATGGGCGTCGGTTTGCGCAAGGGCAATGCCGAACTCAAGGCCAAGGTAGATGCCGCGCTCTGCAACTTGATCAACGGAGGTAAGATCAAGGAGTCTTCACTCAAGTGGTTCAAGGACGACTACACCATTCCCTGCAAGAAGTGATCGTCTCGCAACAACCGGCCGTCGCAGCCCGCGACGGCCCGACGGGTGTCGTCCATGTTTGAAACTTTCTGGTCGCTGATTGTGGAGCAGGGCTGGGGGCTCGCTTTGCTGCGCGGCGCCTTCGTGACGATCTGCATCGGGCTGGTCGGCATGGTGATCGGGTTGATCGCAGCCGTCCCGTTTGCCATCGCGCGCTGGCAGCGGGTCCCGGTGCTGTCCCAGATGGTCGATGTCTACAGTATCGTCGTCCGCGGCGTGCCGGGCCTTCTTGTGATCTATCTCCTGTTCTTCGGCTCCGTCGACTGGGTGCAGAAGATAGCCGTCGCCTTCGGCTACCGAGACGTGGCTGAAAGTGCCTACCCTTCCATCATCGGCATCCTCGCCATCGCGACCATTTCCTGCGCCTATTCGATCGAGGTGATGCGCGGCGCTTTGGAAGCCGTTCCCAAAGGCCTTCTTGAAGCCGCGAAATCTCTGGCGTTGCCTCCAGGGGTCGCCTTTTTCAGAATCACGTTGCCACTCGCGTTGAGACTTGCTCTCGGCGGGATCAACAATGTCTGGCAGATGACGATCAAGGACACCTCGCTCGTTTCAATCGTCGGCATGCAGGAACTCATGCGTATGGCGGCTATCGCGGCCGGCATCACGCGCTCGCCACTTCTCTTCTACTGCATCGCAGCTTCGCTGTTCTTCGCCATGACAGCGGTCAGCCAGACCCTGTTCGGCCTGGCTGAGCGCCATATCAATCGCGGCTTCAGCGGAGGTTAGAATGGATTTCACCATTGTTGCCTATGCGATTCCGTTCCTTCTCACCGGCGCAAAGACCACGCTTCTGATCTCGATATTCGGCGTGGGCTTAGGACTGCCATTCGGCATCCTGGTGGCGCTCGCCCGCACTTCGCGCAATCGTTTGGTTTGCAAGGCGGCCGACGCCTATTGCGCTGTCTTTCGCGGCACGCCCATGCTGGTGCAGATATTCGTGATCTACTACGGATTAGGGCAGGTCGGGTTCCTTCGCGCCAATCCGGTGATTTGGTGGCTTATCGGCGACGGCTTGCACGCAGCCATTCTCGCGGTCTTGTTGAACACCGGTGCCTACACAGCCGAAATCTTTCGCACCGCCTTCCTGTCGCTGCCGCGCGGGCTGATCGAGGCGGCGGAAGCCTGCGGCATGTCGCCTTGGATTATCTTGCGCCGGATCAAGTTCCCGTTGGCTTTGCGACAAGCGCTGCCATCCTACAGCAGTGAGGTTGCCATCATCGTCAAGGAATCCAGCCTCGCCTCAACCATCGCTGTGCTGGAAATCACCGGTTGGGCCAAACGCCTGATGAGCGAAACCTTCGCCATTATGGACATCTTCATCATCACTTCCGTCTTCTACCTCACCCTCAATGTCGTTGGGCTGACCGCCTTGAAGCTTCTGGAACGGCAACTTTGGTGCGAACGGCGTTTAACCCGCAGAAAGGCCACATCCCCATGTCCAAGTTGACGTTCATCGACCAGAATGTTCTTCCGCGCCCACGCGAAGGGCAGCCTCTGCCCGACCGCCTTGTGGAGGGCGATCCACGTTTTCTGAGCTGGGATATCGCCCAGACCGCAGACGGCGCCGTGAAGGCAGGGGTCTGGGAGGTCACGCCCGGCGCCTATCGTTCGATTAAGGGCGAGACTTTCGAGTTCTGCTACATCCTTTCGGGTGTCTCCGAACTCATTGAGGATGGCTGCCAGCCGCGCCGCATCGCGGCTGGCGACGCCTTCGTCATGCATCCGGGTTTCACCGGCGTATGGCGCGCCATCGAAACCACACGCAAACTCTGGGTCTCACGTGATTAACCGGTTGTGCTTGCCCGCGCTTATCCGACCAAAAGCTGGTATATTCCCATGACCGCTGATTCCGCTGGCCCCTTCAAATCCACGCCCTATTGGTGGGACGATTGCACCTTCTCTCCTCCCATAGTCCACCCGGTCGTCCCCAAATGCGACGTGGCGATCGTTGGGGGAGGCTATGCAGGACTTTCAGCGGCCATTGAGCTTGCTCGTGCCGGTCGCAGTGTCCAGCTTTTTGATCGCCAGACGCTGGGGCAGGCGGCTTCCAGTCGTAACGGCGGCATGGCGAGCGGGAGCATTCGACCCGGACGCAAGGAGTTGATCAGAAGATTCGGCGAGGCCCGCGCCACCGAGATCCTGATGGAGGGAAAGGCCGCGCGGGAAGACCTTTGGGCCTTTCTGAAGGAGGAGAAGGTGGACTGTGACTTCCATCTCTCCGGCCTCTTCGTCGGCGCGATCAACGCGGATGAATGCGAAGAACTCAGCCGCTCCGCCGATCTGATGCGGCGTTTGCTAGGCATCGAGGCTCATCCCGTCGCCCGGTTGGACGTGCCGACCTACATCGGGACGGATTTCTACACGGGTGGATTCGTGCGGATGGATACCGGTGGCCTGCATCCGGCCAAGCTGCTTGCTGGTATTCTACGGGTGGCAACGGCAACCGGGGCGGTGATCCATGAGAACACAGCCGTTACGGGAACGATCGCCGAGGCCGGCGGGGTCCGTTTGAGAACGTCGCGCGGCGACGTCTTCGCCAGGAAGGTGCTGGTCTGCACGGATGCCTATACGGACGGCTTCGATCCTTGGCTGCGTCGCCGTATTGTGCCAGTGCGCAGCCGCATCATTGCTACCGAGCCATTGGGCGAAGGCGCGATGGACCGGTTGATGCCGAAGCGCATGATGTATGGCGACATGCGCCAGCTCAGCTATTACTATCGCCCTTCGGCGGACGGATCGCGCATCCTCTTCGGCGGCCGGGACGGCACCACGGCGGGTGACGCGCTGGCGCCGACCACCCATTTGCGCAGCGAACTGGGCCGGATTTTCCCCGAGCTGGAGGGCGTTGGCCTGACGCATAGTTGGTTTGGCCAGGTCGCCATGCATCGCGACATGGTGCCGCGGATTTTCACCTCGGGCGATACGGTCTACGCCACCGGGTTCTGCGGTTCCGGAGTGGTCTGGGCCCGCTGGCTGGGCAAGAAGGCTGCCTTCAAGATCCTCGGTGAAGCCGAAAAGGCGCAGTCCGCCTTCGATTTCGACCCCGCACCGAAGGCCATACCATTCTACCGCGGCAAGCCGTGGTTCATCCCGCTTGTCTATTCCCTTTATGAATGGCGGGATAAGCGTGCCATGCGCCGCCGGCAGCCCGAAGGAAAGCGGCCATGACCTTGCTTGCGGGCAGGCCCGGGTGCACATCGCCGCAACCTTTTGCATTGCATCTGCCTGACACTCATTTCTCCAGGACTGACGGGCGGACAATCCGCGCGCTGCGGGTATGTTAAAGAGTGTCAGGTGCTCCGCCTTGAATAGAAGACTGCCATCCCGCTCGAAAGTGTACGGCAGTCTGATAGTATTGTTGGCCATATCTTCTTAGGCCATTGTCTCTGATCCGAGAATATTGGCTCTCGCGGTCAAGATATGGTTATGCATTCTTTGTTCGGCCTGCCCACCATCCCGGTCAATGATCGCCTGCAAGATCGCGCGATGATGAGCCGTATACTCCTGCATACGCTCTTTCGTCAGAGACTGCTCTTTCATGCGTCCCCAAAGCCGCCCCGCCCGAAGCGAGTGAATACCTTCGTAGAGCGAGGCCAGCAATCCGTTGCGGGCCGCCGCCACAACTAATTGATGGAACGCGGCGTCCCAGCGCTCGAACTCCGCCAGCGTCGCGGCGGTACTGCCATGCTGGATGACCTTCTGCATCTCTTCGGTTTCGTAGGGCGTCGCCCGCAACGCCGCGAGCGAGGCCACCTTCGGCTCGATGATTAATCGTGCTTCGAAGACCTCAGCGGGATAAGTCCACAGTTCCTTCCGGGAGGCATTCTGTGCGCGGTACGGAGTGCTTGCAGTTGCGCCGCGCTCGGCGACGAAAGTGCCACGCCCCACATGACGAAGAAGGCGCCCCTCTTGCTCCATCTCGGCCAGCATGCGCCGCAGGGCCGTGCGCGGCAACCCGAGCTTGACCGCTAGATCGCGCTCAGGTGGCAGCCGGTCGCCTGGCTGCAATCCTTCCGCCTCAATGAAATCCCTCAGAACGACCGTCATACGGCCCACTCCAGAAACGAATCGGCAAATTTCTCCGAAACCAATTTGATCTATCTTGACACCGGTTTCAATACCAATTTCATATTGGTCCCAGCAATCCACAGATTGGTTGCACGGGTTTTCTAAAGCCGCGAGAGGATGAGTGTGACTCAGCCAGCAAGGGATATCGAACCTTTTCGCGCGGATGCTGCGGCTATCATTGCAGGCGCTCCTGTAGAGCTGCTGGTGGGCGGCCAATGGACAAGGGCAACCGGCAGCAATCGGTTTGATGTCGCCGATCCATCCAATGGGCGCACGATTGCGTCTGTCGCAGACGGCGCCGTCACCGACGGAATCCGGGCGATCGATGCTGCGGAGGCCTCTGCGACGATGTGGAGGCAAACACCCTCACGCCGGCGATCGGACATCCTGATGCGCTGCCATCAGCTCATGCTCGATCGTGCCGAATGGCTAGCGCAACTGATATCTCTGGAGAACGGGAAGGCGCTCCCGGACGCTCGCGCGGAGGTAACCTATGCCGCAGAGTTTTTCCGTTGGTACGCTGAGGAAGGGGTGCGCACTCTCGGCGACATAGGCTATGCGCCGGGCGGCGCAAATCGAATCCTGGTTCAATACCAGCCGATTGGCATTGCCGTTCTCGTCACGCCCTGGAATTTCCCCGCTGCCATGGCGACCCGCAAGATCGCGCCGGCGCTCGCGGCGGGTTGCACGTGCGTACTAAAGCCGGCGGCTGAGACCCCGCTGACCGCGTTGGCGATCGGCGCGATCCTCATGGAAGCTGGTTTGCCCGAAGGTGTCGTCAACATCGTGACGACCACGGCCGCGGGGCCTGTGGTGAGCGCGATGCTGCATGACAGTCGGGTGCGTAAACTGTCATTCACGGGTTCGACGGCCGTTGGGCGCATCCTCCTGCGCGAGGCTGCCAACCGGGTCATCAGTTGTTCGATGGAACTCGGTGGCAACGCACCTTTCATTGTGTTCGATGATGCGGATCTGGAGGATGCCGTCGCCGGCGCCATGGTCGCCAAGATGCGCAACGGCGGAGAAGCCTGCACTGCGGCGAATCGCTTCTACGTGCAGCGCGGCATCTATGACGCTTTTGTCCGCCGGCTTACCGAGCAAATGTCGTCGCTTTCAGTGGGGCCGGGTCTTCAAGCAACGACCCAGCTCGGGCCGCTCATTACAGCGACCGCGGTGGAGAAGGTCGATCGCTTGCTGAAGGATGCCGTTGCCCGTGGGGCGCGTATCGAAACGGGCGGTAAACCGGGGTCTGGCGAGGGCTTCTTCTATCCTCCTACAGTCCTAGCTGACGTATCTCTCGATTCCGATATCGCGAAGGAAGAGATCTTTGGGCCGGTCGCAGCGGTCACGCCCTTCGATACAGAAGACGAGGCTGTACGGCTAGCGAACGACACCGAGTATGGCCTCATATCCTACGTCTTCAGTGGTGATCTCAGGCGCGCCCTGAGCGTCGCCGAACGCATCGAAAGTGGGATGGTCGGTATCAATCGTGGCGTAGTCTCGGACCCAGCAGCGCCGTTCGGAGGGATGAAGCAAAGCGGGCTCGGCCGGGAGGGCGGGCATCACGGTCTGCTTGAATATCTCCAACCAAAATACATCGCGACCAACTGGTAACGACAATGACCAGACCCAGCAACCGGGATCGAAAACGGCCGACACTGGGCTCACATATGGCAAAATTTCCGAGCAAAACGGCCCAAAATGCCGCCGCCTGACAGAAAAGTTGCAAGGAGGGAAAATTGTCCAGGCGACGACTGGGACGTGGGAACTGCCAGGTTGGGAACTATATATGGGATTGGCGAGTGGGCGATCGAGGTAGGTGTTGGGCGTTCAGCGTGTTTGGCTGGAGTCCGTGTACGTCAAATCGATCTCGTATGCATAAAAGCGAGTGGAATTCCAGCTGGTTACGAGATTGTCCGATGAGCAGAGTCGTCTTGATTTGAAACCGGCGTCGACGCTGAGCGAACGGGCGCTGCCCATGACGAAGTAAACGAAAGTGCCACCGGTTTTCCAATCGGAGTACCGGTGGGAAGTTATCGGAAACGGCTTCACCGCCATGACAAGCAAGGGAGGATTTACAAAATGGCTCCAATCGACCGTTCTTTCTCGCGCCGTCGGTTCCTTGGCGGCAGCGCCATGGCCATCACGGCCAGTGCATTGGGCACGCCATTCGTGCGAACGGCGCGCGCCCAAGCAGCGACCTTCAAGGCGGGCGTGATCACCTCGCTCTCGGGCGAGAACATTCTTGGCGGCAACCTGACCAAACAGGGCTATGATCTTTGGGCGGATGCGATCAACGCCAAGGGCGGGGTGGAGGTAGCTGGTGACCGCTTCAAGGTCGAGATGTTCTACGGCGACGACCAGAGCAGCCCGGCGACGGGTGCAGACGCCGCCGAGCGGCTGATCGTGCAAAACGGGGTCGACGTGCTGTTCGGTCCCTACACCAGCGGCTCGACCATTGCCGTACAGCCGATCTGTCAAAAGTACCAGGTGCCGATGATCTCCGGTTCGGCGGAATCGCCCAATGTTTGGAAGGCGAAGCCTGAGTTCAATTTCGGCATTATCCCGGCGGTCGATACAACTTCGGGCCTGTCGCTCGGTGTGCTGGCGAAGCTTTCCAAACCCGCCGCGAAGACCGTGGCTGTGATCAGCGTCAACGAGCCGTTCTCGAAGGAGACGGGCGAAGGTTTTCGCGACGGCGCCAAGGCCGCCGGCCTCGAAGTGGTCACCTACGAGCTGGTGCCGCCGGAAGGGGATCTCACGCCGGTCATCTCCAAGATCGCCGCGCTCAATCCCGACGTCATCGCGGTCGGCGGCCATGAGGAGGTACTGCTCAACGTGGTCAAGACTTCGAAGTCGCTGAATTACCGGCCGAAGGCGCTGATCATGCACTACGGTATCACCAATCCCGCCTTCGCGCAGGCGCTCGGCGCCGACGCCGACGGCACGACGGGCGTAGTGGTATGGCTGCCTACCGTGTCCTACAAGGACGACGTATTCGGCACGGCCAAGGACTTCGCCCAGATGGCGCAGAAGAAACTGGGAGGGGAGCCAGACTATACGGCCGCCGCCTGCGCGGCCAGCGGTCTGGTGCTGGGCGATGCGCTGAAGCGCCTCGGCAAGAAGCCCGCGCTGACGCCGGAGAACCGAGTGGCGCTGAAGGATGCCATCGCTGAAACCGACATCCAGACCTTCTACGGGCCGATCAAGTTCGAGAAGGACGGCCCGCACTACCACGACAACATCCAGCCCGTGCCGGTCCTGGTCCAGATCCAGGGCGGCAAGACCGTTGCGGTCGGGCCGAAGGAGGCTGCGGCAGCCGACTACATTTACCCACTGCCGGCCTGGAAATAGGCGTTTCGAGCAGATGCGGACGGTTTCGCCGCCCGCATCTGCCGATGGGTGCGGTACGAATGCGCATAGCTGTAAAACGACGGATCGTTCCGCTTCGCTCATGCGGGCTTGCCAGAATATCCACCTTCTCGGTTCCCTGACGAAAAACGGATGCCGCCTTGGATCTTTTTCTCCAGACCTTGCTGAATGGCCTTCTGATCGGAGGTGTCATCGCCACATTTACCATCGCCTTCCAGCTCGCCTTCGGCGTGTTGCACGTCATCGACTTCGCGGTCGGCGGCTGGGTCGTGCTGGGCGGCTACCTGGGCTACTATATCACCGCCTGGCTCGGGCTCGACGGCTTCATCGCGATTCCGCTGGCTTTCGTCCTGTTCGGCACCCTCGGGTATTTGATCGGCCCGGTGCTTTATAATGTTCGTAACAGCCGCACGGCTCGGCCGGAGTTGATGGCCCTGGCGCTCAGCTTCGGCTTGTTCACGCTACTGCGCGGCGGCATGCTGACCGCGTGGGGCTTCAATACCCGCAACGTCACAACCACGCTGAGCGGCGAAAGCCTGGCGATCGGCCCGATCACGGTTCCATTGATCCGGGTTGTGGCAGCAGCGTTCGCCGCGGCGATCGCCGGCGGGCTCTTCCTGTTTCTCTATCGCACCCGCTACGGACTGGCGATCCGCGCGACGGCCGAGAACCGGCACAATGCTGCGCTGATGGGTGTCAACATCGGACGGCTGAGCGCCAATGTCTATGGCCTTTATGCCGGCATCACCGCCATGGCCGGTGTCCTGATGGGGGCGATCTATTCGGTCAATCCGGAGGTCGGCTTGCGCTACACGCTGTTTGCCTTCTTCGTAGCCGTGCTTGCCGGTCTGGGTTCTGTCGAGGGCGCGCTGGTGGCGGCGCTTTTGCTAGGCGTCATCGAAGCTTTTGTCTCGACCTATGTCGGTGCCAGCTATTCGCTGCTGGCGATCTTCACCACGCTGTTCTTAGTTCTTTTGGTATCCCCGCGTGGGATCCTGCGGCGGGGGCTCTGATATGGCGCTACTACCGACAAACCCGCAATGGCGAGGCCTCGTTCTCCTCGCCATCATCATTGTCGTGCTAGGCGTCCTGCCCTGGACGGTGAACAATTACTGGCTGCGCATTGCCACCGGCGCACTGATGTGGGCGGGGCTCGCTTGCTCATGGAATATGCTGGGCGGATATGCCGGCTACATCAATTTCGGCCAGTCGGCCTTTTTCGGCCTCGGCGCCTATGTGACCGCGTTCCTGATGGGCGATCCGTTCGGTTTGCCTTTCTCGGCTACGATTCCCGCCGGCATGGTGGTGACCGCATTGTTCGCGGTCATCATCGGCGCACCGACACTGAGGCTGCGCGGCGCCTACTTCGCCATCGCCACCTGGGCCTTTGCCGAGGTCCTGATCCAGTTCGCTTCGGCGATGGACTTCACCGGCGGCATCGGGGGTATCGGACTGCCCCCGTATCTCAACGAACGCTTCTTCTATTTCGCCATGTTCGGTACCGCCGCGCTGGCGTACTTCCTCACCTGGGCGCTGTTCGAGCGTTCCCGCTTCGGGCTGAAGGTGAAGGCGCTACGCGACCACGAGCCAGCGGCAGAGGCGATGGGCATCAACACAGCCCTGGTCAAGCTGCAGACTTTCGTGCTCAGCGCTGTCACCGCGTCCGTCTTCGGCGCCATCTTCGCTTACTGGGTCACCTTCATCAATCCAAAGTCCGTTTTCGGCGGCGACATCACCGACCAGATGGTGGTAATGGTGCTACTGGGCGGCCTGGGCACACTGTGGGGACCGGCCATCGGCGGCGTCGGGTTGTTCGTCGTGAACCGGCTGATTTGGATGTATTGGGGCGACACCGCGTTCTACATCGCCATCCTCGGCACCGCCATCGTCTTGGTGGTGCTGTTTCTGCCCAACGGCATCGCCGGGCTGTTCGCAAGGCGCAAGAACGACGCGCTGGACAAGGTCATGGACAAGCTGGTCGGCACCGGTGCGGGAGGGCATCCATGAACGGCGGGATGCAGTCGGCAGCCGATCCGATCCTGAGTGTGCGCGGGCTCTTTAAGCATTTCGGCGGCATCAAGGCCGCCAACGGCGTCGAACTAGCGGTCGGGCGGCACGAGATCGCCGGACTCATCGGCCCAAATGGTTGCGGAAAATCGACGCTGTTCAGCCTCGTCTCCGGCATGGTGATGCCGGACAAGGGCGAGATCCGCTTCGACGGCCGTGCCGTCGCCGGAATGAGCGCGCACAGGATCGCCCGGCTCGGCCTGGCCCGTACCTTCCAGATCCCGGCCCTGTTCGACAATATGACGGTGACCGACAACCTTCTTGCAGCGGCGGCGGAAGGTCACTGGCAGGGCGCATACGAGCGCGCGGCCGAGACGCTTTCCCTCCTCAAGCTCGATCATGTTGCCGACAACCGCGCCTCGGACCTGTCCGGCGGTCAGCAGAAGCTGCTGGAATTTGGCCGCGCCGTCATGCGGCAGGCATCGCTGATCCTGCTCGACGAGGTAACAGCAGGAGTCCACCCCAACATCCGCAAGATCATCCTGGAAGCGATTGCCCGGCTACGCGAACAGGGCGTGTCCTTCCTCGTCATCGAACATGACTTGGAGATGGTTCGCAACGTCTGCGACCGAATTATCGTCATGGATTCGGGACGGGTGGTAACCAGCGGCTCTTTCGAGGACATCGTGCGCAATTCTGAAGTCATGCAGACCTACCTGGGGCGCCCGCAATGAGCACGCTGGCCTCCGAGAACATCATCACCGGCTACGGCAAGCAGGAGGTCGTCCATGGCATCTCACTGACGGCTGAGCTCGGGAAAATCACTTGCATCTTCGGGCCGAACGGCTGCGGCAAATCCACCTTGCTAAAGGCCATCGCCGGGGCGCTGCCGGTGTGGAGCGGCGCCGCCCGCCTTGGCGACACTGTGCTTTCCAATCTGCCCGTGCACCAGGTGGTACGGCAGGGACTGGTGCTGATGCCGCAGGGCGGCGGCGTGTTCCCGCGCCTGACGGTGATGGAGAACCTGCGCATGGGTGGTTACGCTATCGCCGACAAGCGGCTGGTGGAAAGTCGCATTGAGATGTTGATCGGCCAGTATCCGTCGCTGGCTAGGCGGCGCAAGACGGCGGCCGGCGCGTTGTCGGGCGGCGAGCAGGCGATGCTGTCGCTGGCCCGCGCACTGGTTTCGGAGCCGCGCTTTATCCTGCTCGACGAGCCTTCCGCCGGCCTGTCGCCGGCCATGGTGATCGAGACGCTGGAGCGCATCACGACGCTGACGAAGCAAGGCATTGGCATATTGATGGTCGAGCAGAACATCCGCGAAGCCATGCCGATCGCGGACAAACTCTACATCTTGGCCGCCGGCTCGAAACGCTTCGAGGGCAGCCCGCAAGACGTGCGCGACGACCGTCAGATCATGGATATTTACATGGGCGGAGCCTGAAGTGTCGAAGACTGACGTCTTCTTCCCAGCCGTCCATGAACGACGCGATTAACGCAGCGCCTTTCAAGCCAAAGGGCGAGGTGTAATAGTATTCGCCGACATGCCGAACGCTGAGAAGTCTGCCCGGGATTCCCCTCCCCAGTTCAGGCTCGAAATCATCGCCTGATATTGCTCCTTGGCGATCGGAAGGAAACGGTCCCATTCTTCGCCCTTTTCATCAACACGCCGCGGAATGCGCACAAGAATACGCTTTGGATTCGACGAACCGACGCCTTTGTCGAAGCAAGATTGTTCCGTCCGCATGTCGTTGACGCGAAGCGACGGGATGTCGCCTTGACGGCACTGGTGACGCCGTGGCTGATAACCGCAATTCGTCGAACACGGCAAGTGTCCTGCGCCACAGCTCCTGATAGGCGTCGCCGGTCATATAGGCCGCGTGCGCTGTTAGCGTCACGTTGTCGAGTTTGCGGTAGGCGTTTTCTCCAGGAAGCGGTAGCGCGACGGCCAAAGCGGTGGCGCTGCAATTCCTTGATGATCTGGGTCAGGCGAGCATTCTCGACGTCACGCGCCAGGACCATCGCCTTCAGCACATCCGGATCGTCGGGAAGCTGGTCCGCCGTCATCGCCATGACTGGATGAGACCATATTCGCCGGTGCCAAGCGACAGCGGAATCGAGGCTGATTCACTTGGTCGCGGATCAGCCTGCCTGCGCCGGAACGCGCGTCCGGCGGGCTTCATGGACCCGCCGCCTAGTGTGCACAGTCCGCGACATGAACCGCAGTCAGATCAAGCATGGCGTCCATCAGTTCGGCCGCCATCGGATCGTTCGCCACCGCGCGCCGTCGGAGTGGTGATTGCGTTCGCCGGGCAGCGCTGGCGCATCGATCGGTGGACGACCGCAGCAAGGTGCTCGAGGTCGAGCGGCATCGGTCCGGGAAGATTCGTCAGTTCGACAACGTGATGAGCGAACCTGTCCACGACAGGCTCTCGGCCGAGATGCGAGCGGTCCTGGAAGGCGGCGACATTCCCGCCTATCTCGATGCGGCCGCCGTTGACTTCCAGCGTCAGGGGAGGGAGCTCGGATTGCCGCAGATCAGATTCCTCCCGGCAGGGAAGGATACGCACGTCCCGACCTGGAGAGGCACCGAAGCCAATGCCGTTCTCGCCATCACGATGGTTTCGGCAGGTCTTGAATGCGCTGTGCACGAAGTGGGCGTGACCGTTCTGGAGACGACGCCTGAAGAGGCCGAGGCGGTCCTTCGACAGCTAGCCGAACGCCCACCGGACATTCAGCCCATTTCAGAATTCGTCGAGAATATTGAGACAGCTAGATTTGACGGAATGGTTCCTGAGCAGGTGCCGCGGCGGCTGTGGGCCAAGGCACGAATGAACATAGGACCAGAGATACGAACGAACTCGGCGTGAATACCTGAACGCGATGGCCCTGTCGGCCATACCTTCTCAAGAGCTGAGTGAAATCACCGCACAGCCATAGGCTTCGAGCTGCAAGGGCCCGACTGCTGGACGGTCGGTCAGCAGGTCCAGGCCCCGGGGCACGCCCGGCACCACGACGGAAACCCCCGTGGTGTTTTGAATGAACATCAGTTGTCGGTCCTCAGCCTCGCGGACCGACACCTCCACTCCATCAGGCAATTCAGGAAGCAGAGGCGCCACGCCCGCCCGACATCGGCAATGGCTTCGGCAAGGTCGGGCGTAAGATAGGTGCCGACATAGACGACGCGGCCTTGGCCGACTTGCCGGGAAGTGATCGCAGGTTGTCCGGCGCAAAAGCGGTCCGACCATGTGCCGAGAACCTCGGTGTCCGGCCCGACCTCAAGCAGTTCGTAGAGGTGGGCGGCCTCGAACTCTCTGTTGCCGAAGGTGAAGTGGTACTTGCGCTCCGCCGACGAGGCCGGCAGTGGCGCCGGAGGCACATAGGCGCCCGCCGCGGCCTGGCGGAACAGCGGAAACAGGCCGGCGCCGCCTCGCGGAACGAGGCGGCCGAACTCGGCGACCTTGACGCCGCTCAGCGCCGAAAGCCCGCGCCCGGGTGCCTGCTCACGAACGATGTGGTTGGCCCGTCAGCGCCGACAGGATCAGCGTGCCGCCGCCCCGGACAAAGGCCTCGATCGCAACATTCCATTCCTGCTTCCACATCACCCAATGCGGAACATAGAGCGCCTTGAGCCGCGACAGGTCACTGGTCGGCGAACTACCCGTTGCCCTCACACACGCGCACGAACCACTCGCCCATGGCCTCGACGAGTTCAACTGATATGGGCTGACACTGCTATTCTGCATGCCGCGCGGATCGAGATCCTTCTTTTACGGTATTCGGTCCATTCGGGATAAATTGACGGCGCTCGCCCTCGCGTCAGTCATTGCCGAAAACCTCGCGATAAATCGCCTCGATGCGTTCTTCTTCCGCATCCGTTAGGGCAGCAAATTCCCGTTCGCGTGCGCGGTTCGAAAGCCGGCCGCCGTTTTGCTTCAGGAAGCGGAAGAGCAGGTCAGTCAGCCGTTCGGGCATGTCGATGAAGGCGTCAACTTGCTGCCGGAACTGATCATAGCGCTGCAGGAAGGCAGTTTCGTCGGGAAGATCCCGCTCAACGGTTCTGCGCACGCAGGCATAGAGGAATTCGGCGTGCGGCGTTGCGTCGAAGAAGCGGTAGAAATCGCCGGTGTCATTCAGGACCCGTACGTTGAATTGCGGTGTCGGCTCCCATTCGATCAGCGGCAGCAGGCGCCGCGAATAGCTCTCGAGCACCCGCCGGTACTCATTGATCTCATCGAGGATGGCGGCCGAGACCGGGAACACTACGCCGGGCGGGTTGAAGCCGCGTATGCCAAGCACGTGGTGGATCAGGTAGCGGTGAATACGCCCATTCCCATCCTCGAAGGGATGGATGTAGACGAAGCCGAAAGCGAGGATCGCGGCGGCGATGACGGCATCCAGACCTTGCGCCGGGGCGCGGTCGAACGCGACCATGCCGTCAATGAGCGAGGGCAGGTCTTCGGGCCGGGCGCTGATGTGATTGGGCAGCGGCACGCGGCTGTCGCGGTCGTGCTCACCGACGAAGCCGCCTTCCTGGCGAAAGCCGGGTCTCACGAACCGGGTATCGCCAAGAACGATTCTTTGCAGGCGCAGCAGTTCGTCGCGATCGATAGGCTGGCGGCCGGCTTCGCCGATGGCGCGTCCCCAGCGCTGGATGCGGTCCTGTGGCGGACGCTCGCCTTCGATGGCATAACTTGAGCGCGAGTCCTTGAGCAGGAGGAAGGCGGCGGTTCTTGCAAGAAGGTCGCGCGGCACATTGGCGACGATTGCCTGCGCGCGCTGCGGCAGCGCCATGCCGATGAATTCGTTCAGAGCCTTGGTGCGGAAGACCAGCGGGCAGAAATCCGGCGTACCGGGCAGGTTGTCCTTCACGCGGTAGCGCGACGCCGTGATTCCCGGCGCCGCCCATTGCAGTTCGGGATCGATCACCGGAACGTAGCGTCCGGCGTCCGCGTCCGGCATATCGAGGCGCGTTCCGGTGAGCCACTCGTATAGAAACCAGATGCGGCGGGCATAACTGCCGGTCGGACTTGCGCGAACAAGTGCCTCGATCGTCGCGGGGCCAGTCGCCTGGAATAATCGCTTGAGGACGGCGAGATCGAGTCCCTCGTACTTGAGCGCAAAGGTCAGGTGGCCTTCGAGCGTGGGATGCGGCGCGTGGCGCGGCGTCATGATGCGCCAGCCGTCCCGCTCGGTGATGCGGTGATGCTCGCCGGTGGCGGAAAGCATCCGCGGCAAAGGCACGGCGAGCCCGTAGGCGCCGATCAGCGCGCTGTAACCAGCCGGGGTCGCTGTTTCAGGAAGGCGTATTTCCTGAAAAACGTTCACAGGCCCTGAAAACTGATGCTGCTGTGAGGCAGCCATGAAAACCGTACCTTGTCGAATTTTGGTCAGACTACCCGAATTCATGAAAAACGATTCTAGTGCATGAAAATCGTTACTAAAAGGAGAAATGTCCGAAAAACGGTTCTCGCAGCCGGGTGCTGTCCCCCAGACTCTGGCGGTCAAGGCCGGCGCGATGCTGGCCTTACCCCGCTAAGCTGAAACGTGCCGGCCGCTGCTCAGTTTCGGCATAACCGTCTAGACCCGCTTGGGAGCGGTGCTCTGAAATGCGTCTAAGATTGGAGCAGGGCGCCCTGCGCCCACAACCGCTCGCAGTCCCATTTTCTTAGACTTGGCGTTCCGGGCTCACCATAGAAAACCATCGCGCCACGAACGTCATAGCCAAGGACCGACGCATTGGCGACGAACTGGATGGCGCGTCCCAAGTTGATTGCGCCGATCTGGGCATCAATTTTGCTGGTGAGGTCGATCACTCCAAAGACTTCCGCGCTCGCGCCTCTGCCGGAACGGTAAAATGGTTCAATTCGCAAAAGGGTTTTGGTTTCATTCAGCCTGATCAGGGCGGTCCGGATGTTTCGTGCATATTTCTGCCGTCGAGCGCTCCGGCTTGCGAGGCCTCAATGATGGCCAGAAGATCAGCTACGAACTGGTACAAGACGAACGTTCCGGAAAGACGTCAGCCGGTGAGTTGCGGACGATCTGATGGGAGTTGACCGGCTCAGCTGTCGGTCTCATCCCTTCCACATCGTTGAGTGGAGAAGAGCCTGCACATGCTCGGGCAGGTCGAGTTCACCGCGCGCCTCGATCTCCAAAAGATATCAGGCCTTCAAGCGTGATCCGACCAGATCATAACAGAGAGCTGTCACGCAAGAGCGTGTCGTCCGGATCGCGAATCTCGCGTGTTCATTCTGGGAAGCCCGGCCGGCTGCAACGCGCCTCTTGTCGGCCGTTGAGGCCCGCTTCGCCACCGCCAAGCTAGGGGTCGCGATTGCGCCAGATCCGGCCCTACGGATCGGGATCGGTCGGCGCAGGGCGCTCGTTACGACGAACTGAATGAACTGCAGCTTTTCAACCGATCCGGATCTCTATGGTGATTGCTTGGAAAGGCAGCGTCGGGTCATGGGCCTGAATTGGTCACGCGCAAATTGAGCTTTCGATTAGCCTGGAAGTTGCCATCCCGCTCGATAGCGATCCGAGGCGCTCCGACTTTTGGCAGGACCGGGAAACCAAGTCGAACACCGCAAAGTCACTATCCCGTCCAAGTTGTGGACACTTCAACTTCAAAGGCGCACTCTCCAGGGGCGAAACCCAAGTAGAGTTTCGTCCAATGCTTCACATGCTTGAGATGCCTCGCTGATTGCCTGATACCTGTCCGGACATCCGGGTGGGGCGGTCATTCATTGTGCGCCTGTCCGTGATCAGGCTACGGCTCAAAAGGACGCTGCAGCCCGTTCCGGATCAACTGGGAGGGAAAACAGCATGCCTCATCTTCAACGCAGAGAACTTATTCAAGGAAGCGCGGCTCTTGCCGCAATCGCCGCTCTCCATGCCTCGCGGGCTTACCCTTTTCCTACACGGCCCGGCGAGGAAGTCGTCAAATGGACCGATCAACTGCCGCCGAACCCGGTGCCGGAGGTCATCAAGAATCAACTCGTCTGGGAGGACCTCGATTCATGGGTGACGCCCAACGACAGGTTCTTTTCAATTGCGCATTTCAACAGGCCGGTCATCGACGCAGGCACGTGGAAGCTCGAAATCAGCGGCCTAGTCAAAAAGCCGATGGCCCTGACGCTCGCCGACATCAAGGCCCGGCCGCGCCAGGAAGTGACGTTCACAGTCGAATGTTCGGGCAATACCGGCCTCCCGTTTTTCAACGGCGGCATCGGTAATGCGCGCTGGGCGGGCACGCCGCTCGCCCCGATCCTAAAGGAGGCCGGCGTTCTCGACGGCGGCATCGAGGTCGTTTTCTGGGCCGCCGACGAAGGCGAGATCAAGCGGGCCGATGACGTTAAGTTCAAGCAGAACTTTGCGCGCAGCATGTCGCTCGCAGACGCCATGGATCCAAAAAACATCCTTTGCTACGAGATGAACGGAACTCCCTTGCCGGCCGATAACGGGTTCCCGGTTCGGCTGATAGCGCCCGGCTGGTACGGGATCGCAAACGCGAAATGGCTCAAGCGCATCGACGTGCGCGACCAGCGCTTCGAGAACCGGTTCATGGGACGCGACTACGTCACGCTCCGCGAGGAAGACCACAATGGCGAGACCGTGTGGGTAGAAACGTCCGTCGGACGGGCGCACCTCAAATCGGCGCCGGCTCGGGTGACTCATATCGGCAGCGATTATCGGATCGTCGGAGCGGCCTGGGGTGCGCCGATCGACCGGGTCGAGGTGAAGATCGACGATGGGCCGTGGATGCCGGCGACCATGGACGGCACCGAAGAGGCGGAGTTCGCCTGGAAGATGTGGTCTCTGGACTGGCCCAAACCGTCCGCTGGGGAACACACCGTCACCTCGCGCGCGATCGATAAGAGCGGCAACATTCAGCCGGCAATGAGCGATCCGTGGATTGCCAAAAAACACACCTATTGGGAGAGCAACGGACAGGTGACCCGCCGTATTCAAGTCAGTTGACGGCTCGGCGCCTCGAGCGGAGCAGCCTGGAAAGCTGTGTTGCGACGGGATTGAGTGCGACCCCGTTACGCCGTGGGCAGGCGGTAAGGTCGCAGAAATGATTGATCAGGTCGATAGAGGAGGCGTACGGAACGCTGCGCGCGATTTCGCGCTCCACGTAGCCATGACGTCGTTGGCGGCATATGCGCGAGTCTAAAGTCGCCGCCGTCGCCTTCGCCTTTGCGAAGCATGCCCCGGTCCGAATTCCCTGATGGTCTTCGTTGAGGCCTGCGATCGTGAGTCAAAACGGATACATAGCTCGGCGGCGAGGCTGATGGTTCGCAGTGCCCGCGGGGAACCAGACCGCGCGTTGCCGCAGCGCGGCACGGCCCTCGGAGGAATGTGACGACGCGACATTCTGTTGGGGTTGCCGCGCAGAAAGGGATCCGAAGATGCTGTAATGTCGCGCGAAGGCCGCCCAATCGGCTGGTAGCGAGCCCCTATTTGACTGGGGATGCGCCGGGTCAATGGATTCTAGGCATTACTGAGCTGCCCAGACATCACAAGGCCAGGCCCGACGCGGGAAGTGTGCAGATTGGTGGAAATTCCTGATGCGGCTCAGTTTCGAGAATCGCCAACACCTCATCAGATGACCGTGCCTGCCGGAGCTGCTCCCGAACCTGAGATGTCCGAAACAGCCGGCACATCTGCGAAAGGGCGGGGAGAAAGGCGGAAGTGGCAGAGCGCGGCCAGAGCACAGTGTAAATGAGATCGACGGGGTCATCGTCCGGGCCCTCGAAATCGATGCGCGGGGCCAAGCGTGTCAAAGACGCGACAGGCGAATAGATTGTGCTGAGCACAGCGTGGGGGATCGCGACACCACGACCGATGCCCGTGGAGGCGAGGCGCTCGCGGTCGAAAAGACCGCGCAGAACCATCTGCTCGTCGAGCCCAGTTCTCCGCGCAATCCTGATCGCAATTTTTGACAAGGCTGATTGCTTTCCCTTGGTCACAAGGTCAAGCGAAATGTCTTCTTCTTGCAAGATGGCGGAGATCATCCGGGTCAACCTCCATGTCGATCCAAACGCGATCGCAAATGAGCGTTAAGCCGCACTGGTTAAACAGGTGCAGGGTTCACAGTGGACTGAGGGTGGAGATCCTGACTGTCCCGGACGCGAAGCCAGGGCTTCTCGCGTCCGGCTAATGGCCCGTTTTGAGGAGTTTCGGCCCCCGCCGGAAATCGAGATTGAAAATATTCATAGCAATTCAGAGGTAGTGAAAGATTCTTCGAAATCAAGCAAACAGGTGCACACCGCAGAAATAATGCACTAAAATGCCAGTTAATTTCGTTTGACGACCAGAACAGTCTCCTGCTTGCTGGTCAGACGCGAACAGGCCGCGCCAGCAAGTGAAATCGGTTTTTGGACTTTCTCCCAGATCTTCGGCCATCGCGATTTTTAGTTCAACGTGGAGATGTCGTGATGAAAAAGCTCGTCCTCGCAGTTGCCCTGACAACGGGCGGTTCCCTTTGCGCCATGGCGGCGGATGAGGTCACCAAAGCCCCGCCAGCCGCACCTTACGAACAGGTCAGCAAGCTTGTGAAGCTGCCCGACTTCCTACCGGGCATGGGCCAACTCTTCGTTGATCCCACGACATTGCCGGCCGGCCCATTCCTTGCCTATGACCACGATGGCAAGCTTGTCAGCACGATTTATATGCTGCCGATCAGGGACCTCAATCCGGACAAGCGTTTTGACGACCTCACGTCACCCGGCGGCAATGTCGACCATGTCGACGTCTACTACAATGCCGGCCATCCGGGAGTAGCAGAGCCGCATGTCCACGTCGTGCTCTGGCATGTTTCGGCGGCTGACGAGGCACGGGTCGCCAAATGACACTGACGCGTCGTGAGATCCTGGGCGCGGGCGGCGGGCTCGCTGCCGCCCTTTCCCTCTCTTCACTGGCCGTGTGGGGCGGCGAGATTGTTGAAATCAAGATGCAAGGGAACGAAGACGGGTCACACGTTTGGTTCGACCCGATAGGCATTCTCATCAAACCAGGACAGACGATCCGCTGGATCAACCTCAATCCCGGCAATTCCCACACGACGACGGCTTACAATCCCGCAAACTTCGAGCGACCGCTGCGCATGCCTAAGGCCGCAAAATCCTGGGATTCCGACTATCTCCTGCCCAACGAGAGCTTTTCGGTCACCTTCACCGAACAGGGGGTCTATGACTATTTTTGCATTCCGCATGAGCATGCTGGAATGGTCGGCCGCATCATTGTCGGCGAACCCGAAATGCATGGCTGGACTGAACTGGTCGGCACGAATGGAGACCTCCCAGAGGTGGCCCTCAAGGCGTTTCCGACGGTCGAAGACATCATGACGAAAGGGATCGTCCGGCACGCCTAGATCTGCGTCTAGGCGGCATGAGGACCAGCGACAAGGAGAACCCAAAATACGACGATGTGATGGGGGCGCGAGTTTCCTGCTTGTCGTCAGTGATCGATAGGGACGGACCATCATGACAGGCAGCGCGTTTCCATACGATAATAAACCGCGGGCGAAGCGCGACGCGCGCTCTCAGGTGGCGGAAAGGCGTCTCAGTGCTCGGTCCGCTGCCCAGCAACGTCAGCGAGCCACACATCGGCTTGCCGCCTTAGGCGAGATGACCGGCGGTATTGCCCACGATTTCAGAAACCTCCTAACGGTAATCGAATCCGGCTTGAGGTCCGCCGCAAAAAGAGCCGACGAGCCCGAAACCGTGCGGGCCTACATTGCGGCAGCGCGGGAAGGAATCGATCGAGGGGTCGAACTAGCGTCACAGCTACTGGCTTTCGCAAAACATCAGGAACTCGATATCCATGCTGGCAATTTGAATGAGTTCCTCAGGTCTTTCGAGCCTTTCCTGAGGTATGGCGCAGGACCCGATGTCCGCGTCAAGCTGGAGCTTGGTTCCGATATCCCGGACTGCTTGATCGACCCGGCGCTGTTCGACGCTGCAGTGCTAAATCTCGTCATGAACGCACGAGATTCAATGCCAAGTGGCGGGGAGATCCGCGTCAGCACTGAGCGATTGGTACAGACGGCCCCGACGCCTGACCCGCCCGGGCCCGGAACCTACGCATGCGTTCGCGTCAAAGACCGTGGTTGCGGCATGGCTCCGGAAATCTTGCGAAGGGTGTTCGACCCCTTCTTCACGACGAAGGGTGAGAAGGGCACCGGGATAGGAATGTTGCAAGTGCAGGCATTGGCGCAGATGGTTGACGGTCGGATCAGGATAAGGAGTGAACAAGGAATAGGAACAACGGTCGACCTTCTTTTCCCGTCAATCCAAGCGGACATATAGACCCCTAACAAGAACGACTACAATTTGATGTCGGCGCTCGCGACGGAATGCAATCCTGCCAGGGCAGGACCTACCACGCTCTCGTCCGCACTTGCGGATTGCACCGCGTAAACCGGATAGGAGAACTGCGGCATTTCAGGCACAAGGTGCAGCCGGCCGGCTTCTATGTGAGGCTGCACGGAACTCATCCTGAAATAACCGGAGCCGCCGGTCGCAAGAACATAGTTCAGCGCGAGCGGACCGAGATCGAAAGAAAGATCCGGCGCAGCACTCGGGAAATTCATCCCGTGGTGAAGTTCAAAATCCGGCCCCCAATCCATATAAACATAATCGGATTCATCCAGGAGGCGCGTTTCGGAATTGGTAGTCACGAGGACGAGTTTCTCGTCCAGAAGCAGATCGATCTTCAAACCCGGTCTGTGCGGAGGGGCGTACATGATAGCTAAGTCGACCATTCCAGACGCGACCTGATTGATCAAATCCCGCGGCACATCGACGTGTACTCGAAGTGCGATGTCCTGCAGCGAGCGGCGCATCCAGCGGACCCAATCGAGCAGAAGAGGTTGCGCAAGGCTGACTTCGCTGCCGACCGTCAGAACAGCCCGGCGTCCCGGGGGCACGGCAACCTGGTGGAGGGTGCGTTGCCATAGTTGGACGAACATCGGGGCGTGGCGCAGAAATTGCTCACCGGCCGGGGTCAGCGAAGCTCCGCCTTTGTGACGAACAAAAAGCGTGCGGCCCAATTGCTGCTCGAGGTTGCGGATTCGTGCGCTTACGGTCGTCTGGGCGACATTCAAACGCTCAGAGGCTCGAATGAAGCTCCCTGTTGAAACGATCTCGATAAAAGTGCGCGCGAGCTCGATATCCATGAGCGAGATAGCATAAAAATTGCGCTTAAATGTCAATGAATTTCGTTTGCTAGATAGTAAGCGCAAGCACTAGGCTTCGGACAAATCCACCAAGCTTAGCGCTGGATGCTGCGCAGCGCCGGTTGGAGAGGGCGCCAGCTCTCTCCATCCTCACCCATCCTTTGCCTGCAGCGTCACAGGAGAAATCATGTCGACGAGAGAGAAGAGTAGGCAAGGCGGTGTAGGGCGTCGTGACTTTCTGAAACTGTTCGGCGCGGCAGGAGCGGCAGCGAGTACTCTGCCGCTTGGTGGATCCGCATCGGCGGACGAAATCATGGCTGCGACCGCCACAGATACGAAACATCATCACGCCGCTGCCGCACCTCATGCCGGGGGCCCCGGCTACGAATTCTTCAATCTCGACGAGTCCGCTTTCGTCGAAGCGGCGGTCGATACGCTCATTCCCAGCGATTCAACTGGCCCCGGCGCCATGGAACTCGGCGTAGCGACGTACATCGATCGGCAAATGGCCGGCGGATACGGCAAGGGCGATCGGCTGTATCTGGAAGGGCCATTTGGCGAGGGTACGCCCGAGCAGGGCTATCAATTGCCGATGACGCCCTCGGAGCTGATCCGGGCGGGCATCGCCGATGTCAATGCCGTTGTACAGAAAAGCCACAAGAGCAGCTTCGCGGCCCTTTCGGCAAAGGATCGCGCCGCGGTGATGGCCGACCTTGACGGCAAGAAGACTGAGCTTCCAACAGTGCCGACCGCGACCTTCTTCGGACTCCTGCTGCAGCTCACGATCGAGGGTTATTTCGCGGACCCCATGTATGGCGGAAACAAGGAGGCGGCTGCCTGGAAGATGATCGGCTTCCCCGGCGCGGATGCCATGTACACGGACAAAATCGAACCGTTTCGAAACAAACCATACAAGGCTGAACCGAAGGGCATCCAGGATCTCATTTAATCGGCGGAAGAAGAAGGAGACTTTGACATGGCCACCAAACTGAACGCGGTCGATGTCCTGATTGTCGGTCTTGGGTGGACAGGCGGCATCATTGCCAAGGAGCTTGCGTCCACCAAGCTGAAGATCGTCGCCCTTGAGCGGGGAGGCCCGCGTGACACCAATCCGGACTTTATCGACCCTGAAATCCATGATGAACTGCGCTACGCAGCCCGCTACGACCTCATGCAGAACGTGCGGCGGGAAACCATCACATTCCGCAATAGTGAATCGCAAACGGCGCTGCCTATGCGTCAACTCGGCTCATTCCTGCCCGGCCAGGGCGTCGGAGGCGCCGGCGTGCACTGGAACGGCGTCACCTGGCGCTGGCTTGAATGGGATCACCAAGCGCGTAGCCGGACGATCGACAAGTACGGCGAAAAGATCATCCCCGCGGATATGCACCTGCAGGACTGGCCGATCACCTATGATGATCTCGAACCCTACTACGACAAGTTCGAAAAGACATGCGGCACCTCCGGCAAGGCTGGCAATCTTAACGGCAGGAAAATCGACGGTGGCAATATCTTCGAGGGATCGCGAAAGGAAGAATACCCCAATCCGCCAATGACTGCCGCGCAGAGCATGGTGATGTTCGAGAAGGCGGCCCGCAATCTCGGATACCATCCTTTTCCCAATCCCTCGTCCAACGCGTCGCGCGACTATGTCAATCCTGATGGCGTGGCCTTCGGCCAATGTCACTATTGCGGCTTCTGCGAGCGCTTCGGCTGCGAGGCGAATGCCAAGGCCAGCCCGCATTTCACCGTCATTCCGCTGGCGGTGAAGAACCCGAATTTCGAACTGCGCACAAATTCGATCGTGCTGAAGGTCAATCTCGATTCGACCCGCAAGAAGGCGGTCAGCGTCACCTATCTCGACGCACGCGGGCGCGAATTCGAACAGCCTGCCGACCTGATCATCCTGTCAGCCTATGCGCTCGGCAACGTCAACCTGCTGCTGCAGTCAGGGATTGGCGTGCCCTACGACCCGGCAACCGGGAAGGGCGTGGTCGGCCGGAACTATGCCTATCAGTGCGGTGGCGGGGCGACCGCATTCTTCGACAAGAAGACCGTTCTGAATCGTTTCATGGGCGCAGGCGCGCTCGGCACCTGCATGGATGATTTGAACGGCGATAACTACGATTTCGTGAAGGCCGGCTACATCGGAGGCGGCGGCATCAGTTGCAGCAACTCGGGCGCTCGGCCCATCCAGTCACATCCAACGCCGCACGGCACGCCTCGTTGGGGCTCCGAGTGGAAGAAGGCAGTGGTCGACAATTATGACCACGCGGCCAGCGTCGGCAATCAAGGCGCGGTGATGGCCTACCGGCAGAACTATCTGAGCCTTGATCCGACCTACACCGACGTTTTTGGACGTCCGCTTATGAGGATGACATTCAATTTCCAGGACAACGAGATAAAGCAGATGAATGCTCAGGCCGACATCTGCGTGACCCTCGCGAAGGAGATGGGTGCGACCAAGATCGATCGAAACGTGCCGCCCGTGCCCTATTCGATCGTGCCCTATCAGAGCACGCACAACACAGGCGGTGCAGTTTTCGGAGCCGACCCAAGCACCAGCGTCCTGAACAAATATCTTCAGGTCTGGGATGTCTCAAACGTATTCGTCACCGGCGCTTGCGTGTTTCCCCAGAACGCCGGGAAGAATCCGACCGGTCCGGTAGGCGCTCTTGCCTACTGGGCAGTGGACGCGATCAAGAACCAGTATCTGAAGAACCCCGGCCCACTGGTTCCCTCCTGAGACGACGTCTGCCGGATCCGGATCCGCGGTTCGGATCCGGCAGAGCTGGGTGTGTTTCGAACCCCATATTGCCCTGGGCCGGTTCGGCCGGAATCAGCCCTCAGCTGATTGAAAGAAGCAAACATGAAATCGACCATGCTTGGATTGACGGCCGCCATTCTCACTGCAGTTGGTTCGGCCCATGCGCAAGACCCATCTCCTGGCAACGCCGAAGCCGGTGCCGTCATCTTCAAGAGGTGCATGGCCTGTCACAAGGTCGGCCCTGACGCAAAGAACGGGGTAGGTCCGGTCTTGAACGGGGTCGTCGACCGAGCGGCCGGTACGTATCCGGGCTACAGCTATTCCGCGGCGAACAGGAATTCGGGTCTGACCTGGGATGAACCGACGCTGACGACCTATCTGCGCGCGCCGCGCAAACTGGTGCTAGGCACAAAGATGACATTCGCCGGTCTCAGCAAGGACCAGGAGATCGCCGATGTCATCGCCTATCTGAAACAGTTCAATGCCCAAGGCCAGAAGGTCGGGCCATGAGTGAGACGGTCAACCAGCCCTTTGCGAAAGCACAATCTTGACGAAGTTTCTCCTGCACAAGGGTTTGGGATACTCCACGGTCCATCAGATCGGTGACTATCTGCGCAGCTATGGTACAGGCCGTCACTGGATCGAGCGATATCGCGGCGACATCTTCGTGTTCGTATCGGATCGGGCAGACGAGGTGATCTTGAGGACAAAATTCTCCAGCCTTCTCGATGCTGTCAACGACACGGAGATGAACGGGATACGACGTCGATGAGCGAAGGTATCTTCAACGAGAAAGTAAAATTGAAACGGGCATATGAGAGCCCTTCTACTGACGATGGCAAGCGGGTGTTGGTTGACCGGCTTTGGCCGCGCGGGGTCAGGAAGTCCGAAGCCGCCATCGATTATTGGATGAAGGAACTTTCGCCAAGTACCGAGCTTCGGAAATGGTTCGGACACGATCCGGCCCGATGGGATGAATTCCGCCGGCGATACGCGGCGGAAATCCATCAGCATCGCGGTGAACTCGGCCAATTGCGCAGCCTCATGCAGGAGGGCGCCGTCACACTCGTCTACTCAGCTCATGACGAGGCCCACAATGATGCCGTCGTCCTTAGAGAGATTTTGCTGAGACATCGATAGAGTCGTCACGTCGGCTCATGCACGTGCCGCTGGCTTCAGCGACATAGGGCGCGCGATCACGAAAGCGACAACAAACTCGTCTCCCCGGGAACCATACCAAAGGAAATTGATCCAATCGTTGAGCGCGTCCGGTTGAGGAGAAACGCAATGAGATTCTTTGTCGATACCGCAGACATATCTGAAATTCGCGACCTTGCTACCGCCGGGTTTCTCGACGGAGTGACCACGAACCCGTCCCTTATCGCAAAGACCGGCCGGCCGATCAGGGACGTGATCAAGGAGAATTGCCAGACAATCGAGGGGCCGGTTTCAGCGGAAGTCACAGCGGCCGACTTCGACGGCATGATCGCCGAGGGAGAGCGTTTGGCCGACATCGCCGCCAATGTGGCCGTCAAGGTACCATCGACCTGGGATGGATTGAGAGCTTGCCGGGCGCTCAGCCAACTCGGACACAAGGTCAACGTCACCCTGTGCTTTTCAGCCAACCAGGCGCTGCTCGGAGCCAAGGCAGGCGCGACCTTCATTTCGCCGTTCGTCGGCAGGCTCGACGATCTCGGTCTGGACGGCATGGAGGTGGTCCGAGAAATCCGCGCGATTTATGACAACGACAAATCAATCACGACGGATATCCTCGCGTCTTCAATTCGAACACCCCTCCATGTCAAACAGGCGGCGATCGCAGGCGCCGATATCGCAACCGTACCGCCAGCAGTACTTAGAAACCTTGCCAAACATCCGCTCACCGACAAGGGTCTGGCATCTTTTCTTGCCGACTGGAGCAAGACGGGACAAGCGATCCTGTAAGTGCACGCGGCCCGTCGGCTCCTATCATAAAAATTGCTCGCAACTGCCGATTAAATTCGTTTGCAGGATGTCTGGAGTGGCGAGAAACTGTCGCTGAGTTCTAAAGCTATGATTAAGGAATTCCGGCTTCTCGACCGCAAAAGGCGCATCCGCTTCCGGAACGCCAAGGGAGAAGGCAATGGCCCAAGACCAAAGTAAGCCGACTGGACCGGATCTGATTCAGGGCATCGCGCTCGCGGACCTTCCTGATGGCGGCAAGCTGGTCGGCCGATGTGGCGACGACCAGGTCCTGCTGGTGCGCCGCGGCACCGAGGTGTTCGCGGTCAGTGCGACATGCACGCATTACGGCGGGCCGCTCGTCGACGGCCTTGTCGCGGATGATACCGTCCGCTGTCCCTGGCACCATGCCTGCTTCGATCTGCGGACGGGCGAAGCGTTGCACGCTCCCGCATTCAATCCTCTCGCCTGCTGGGCGGTCGAACAGCGGGACGGCCGCATATTCGTCGGCGAGAAACTGAAACGGACAGCTCGGAAACCGCGCTCCGGAAGCTCCGGCCAAGTGCCTGAGAAAATCGTCATCATAGGCGGCGGCGCGGCGGGGTTCGCAGCGGCCGAAATGTTGTGGCGGGAACAGTTCCAGGGCAGCATCGTCATGCTCAGCGACGACCAAACGCCGCCAGTCGACCGGCCGAACCTATCCAAGGACTACCTTGCCGGAAAAGCCCCGGAGGACTGGATTCCACTCCGCGGGGAGAAATTCTATTCCAAGAACAACATCGACTTGCGTCTCAAGACGGAAGCCGTTCAGGTCGATGCCCGTTCGCGGCAGGTGGTCCTCGCGGATGGAGAAAGGATCCCCTATGACAGGCTTCTGCTTGCGACGGGCGCGGAACCTGTCCGCCTGGCGGTCCCCGGAGCCGACCAGCCGCATGTCCATACGTTGCGCTCGTTCGCAGACTGCAAGGCGATCATCGCACGAGCCGCCACCGCGCGCCGCGTGGTGGTGCTTGGCGCCAGCTTCATTGGGCTCGAGGTTGCCGCGGCTCTCCGTGCGCGCGATATCGACATCCATGTCGTGGCGCCGGAAAAGCGGCCCATGGAGCGTGTCCTGGGCCCGCAGATGGGCGACTTCATCCGCGCCCTGCATGAAGGGCATGGCGTCGCATTCCACTTGGAGGAAACCGCAACCAGCATCGACGGCGGGAAGGTGCAACTCAGCGGCGGCAGTACCGTGGCGGCCGATTTCGTCGTCGTCGGCATTGGTGTGAGGCCGCGCACCGGGCTTGCCGAAGCGGCAGGGCTGGCCGTTGACCGCGGCGTCGCCGTCAACGCCTTCCTGGAAACCAGCGAGGCGGGGATCTTCGCGGCCGGCGACATCGCGCAGTGGCCCGATCCCCACAGTGGCGAGAACATCCGGGTCGAGCATTGGGTGGTTGCCGAGAGACAGGGGCAGACCGCCGCGCTGAACATGCTCGGACATCGCGCGAAATTTGTCGCGGTGCCGTTCTTCTGGAGCCAGCACTACGATGTTCCCATTAACTATGTCGGCCATGCCGGGCAATGGGACGAGATCGCGGTCGACGGCGACATCGGTGCCAAGGACTGCCTGCTGCGATACAAGCGCGAGGGGCGCACGCTGGCCGCCGCTTCGATCTTCCGCGACATCGAGAGCCTGGAGGTCGAGGTGGAAATGGAACGCCAAATGGCAACCTAACAGGCACTCTCTGGCGCTCCAATCCGAGAAGAGCGCGGTCAGAAATAGCGAAGCGGAATTTGGTTGTGATTGAAAGGAGTTCGACTATGTCCACAGTGCAGCAGGAACTTGGCGTCACCAGCGATTTGCGCACTGCTGCGCCCGCCCAGCATCATTCAAGAATCGTGAAATTCGTCGACGAGGTCGCCAAGCAGTCTGCCCACGAGGCACCGACCTCGGTTGAAATCTTCTCGGACAGTGGCCGCTGGTACTGCCGGGTTCGTCGGGGCGATGAAACGACCCGGCCGATGGGTCCCTATACCAAGCAACAGGCTGAGCGAGTCCAGGAGGCTCGGAGAATGTTGATCGCAAAAAGAGGAACCGCTCGGATCATTTTCGAGTAAGCTAGGAGCCCCCATCGCGCCGGCCGGGCGGCACAGCTCGAGGATCGTTCAGGCAGGTATCATCCGGCATACATAACCAGGGAGAAAGCCATGTCGATCAATACCTTGCGGCTTGCCGGCGCCCTTTTCGGAGCCGTCGCCCTTTACAGCGCGCCGGCCGTGGCGGAAGATCTGGTCTTGGGCGCCTCGGTGCAGCTTACCGGCCCGGTGGCCAATACCGGCCGTTACTACAAGGACGCCTACGAATTCACCATCGACAAGATCAATGAAGCCGGTGGCGTCAAAGTCGGCGACAAACAGTACAAGCTGGCGCTCAAGCTCTACGACAACCAGTCGGACGTAAACCTGTCGGTGCGGCAGTACACTCAGCTCATCACTCAGGACAAGGTCAACCTGCTGCTCGGGCCGTTCGCCAGCAACTTCGCACTGGCCGATTCGGCTATTTCGGAAAAATACCAGGTTCCCATGGTCCAGGGCGGGGGCGCTTCGGACCAGATTTTCTCGCGCAATTTCAAATACATCTTCGGTACGCTGGCACCGGCGAGCAACTACTTCGGCTCCACCATCGCGATGATGAAAGAACTCGATCCCGCGCCGAAGTCGGTGGCGTTGCTCTACGCCGACGACTCCTTTGACGTGTCTGTGGCCAAGGGCACGCGCCCGCTGCTCACGGATGCCGGCTTCACCATCGCGCTGGACGAGCGCTACACCTCGAACGCAAGCGACTTCAATTCGCTTCTCTCGCAGGTCAAGAACGCCAATGTCGACGCCGTGTTGATGGCGGGGCACGAAACAGAGATCCTGAACTTCGTGCGGCAGGCCAAGAGCCTTTCGGTGGCGCCGAAGCTCTATTCCTTTACCGTCGGCGTGCCGAGCGAGGATTTCCGCAAGGCTCTTGGCAAGGATGCCGACTACGCGTACGGCATGAGCGCCTGGCTGCCGTCGACCGATCTCAAGGACAGGTGGTTCGGCGATGCTGCCGCTTTCGCCGAGGCCTACAAGGCCAAGTACGGCTATGCGCCCGACTATCACGCCGCCTCTGGCGCGGCCGACGTCGAGGCCCTGGCGAAAGCGGTCGAGGCCGCCGGTACGATCGATCCCAAGGCGGTGCGCGACGCTATCGCCAAGTTGAATTTCGACAGTCTTTACGGCACCGTCGCCTTTGGCGAGAACGGCCAGATCAACCTGGCGCAGACGGTCGTCCAAATCCAAGACGGCAATCTGGCGGCAGTCTACGGCGGCAAGGGCTTCATCGAAAAGCCGAAATATCCGATGCCGACATGGGACGCGCGTTGAGGGTACGACATTAACGGGTGTCGGCCGGTTCCGCCGGATTGGCACCTATCCCAAGGGCGGCGGCGCAGCGAACTTGAGGCGTCCGCCGCCTCGGAGAGAAAGTACGAGGGACCGACGGCTTGGATCTACTCGCACAAGTCTTTGTCAACGGCATTCTCCTGGGCGGGCTCTACGCGATCATGGCGCTGGGGCTCGCTCTCGTATGGGGCGTGCTCAACATCGTCAATCTCGCCCATGGCGCCTTCATCATGCTGGGGGCCTATCTGTCATGGTATCTCTTCAAATATCTCGGGATTGATCCCTTCCTTGGCCTGCCGATAACCGCGATCGTTATGTTCGGGGCTGGATACGCCGTGCAGCGGGGCATGCTAAACCTCATCGTGCGCGCGCCGATGTTCAACACGCTGCTGGTCACCTTCGGCTTGGAGGTTGTGCTGACCTATCTGGCGCAACTGGCCTTCTCTGCCGATTTTCGCACCATCAACCCATCCTACGCCGGTTCGAACATCGCGATCGGTCCCGTCGTCGTTCCGATCGTGCGATTAGCCGCCTTTGGCGTCGCCATCGTGCTCGCCGTCATAATGTGGCTGTTCCTGTTGAGGACGCGGCTCGGCCGCGCTATCCGCGCCACCGCGCAGAACCTCGTCGCAGCTCGGCTCTACGGTGTCGAGCCTCGCCATCTCTACGCCACGACCTTCGGCATCGGGATCGGCCTGGCTGGCGTCGCCGGCGGTCTGTACGGCACGGTTTCGCAGATCAATCCCTATATCGGCGCAACGTTGACGGCGAAGTGCTTTGCTATTGCCATCATCGGCGGGCTCGAAAACCCGCTCGGCGTGATTGTCGGCGGACTCGTTCTCGGTATCATCGAATCGCTCGCCATTCTTTATATCGGCGCCACCTTCGGCGATGTCGCCAGCTTTGGCGTGCTGGTGCTGGTGCTCATTGTCAGGCCGAGCGGCCTTCTCGGGAGGACGGCATGAACAGTGCGATCCGCATCGCCATCGCGCTGCTGGCCGTTGTTGTTCTCGCGGCTCTGCCCTGGTTCGGCTCAGACGTTATCGTGCAATTCGGCATTTCGACGCTGCTCCTCGCGGTGCTGGCGCAAGGGTGGAACATTATCGGCGGCTATACCGGCTATCCTTCCTTCGGCAATTCCACCTTTTTCGGCCTGGGCGCCTATGGCGTGGCGGTCGCCATGGTGCAATGGAACATGCCGTTCTGGGTCGGCATGGTCTTCGGTGCCGCGATGGCGGTTTGCTTTGCCATCCTACTTGGTCTGCCGGTGCTCCGCCTGAAGGGGCATTATTTCGCCATCGCCACGCTGGCGCTGGCGCAGGTGGTTGCCGCGATCGTCTCCAACATCCCGCTTTTCGGCCAAAATATCGGCCTGGTCCTGCCGCCGCTCAACAATGACGCAATGTTCTATGAACTGTCGCTCGCGCTGCTGTTGATGGCGACCCTCACTGTCTGGTGGCTGACGCGAAGCCGTTTCGGCTTCGGCCTTATCGCCATCCGGGAGAACGAGGAGGGTGCGGCCGTGATGGGCGTCAACACGACGCTCTACAAGGTGATGGCGTTTGCGCTTTCGGGCCTGTTCTCATCGCTCGCCGGCGGCATTCAGGCCTATTGGATTACCTTCCTCGATCCAGCCAGCGCCTTCGACATCAGCCTGAACGTCAAGATGATAATCATGGCCGTGTTCGGCGGCCCGGGAACCGTGCTCGGTCCAATCGTGGGAGCCGTCGTCCTCTCCGCCGTCTCCGAAGTCCTCTCCAGCGAAGTGACCAACGCCGCCGGACTGTTCTTCGGCATCGTCGTGGTGGCCGCAGTCGTGCTGATGCCGCGGGGGCTTGCCGACATCGTCCACCACTTCCGCAAATCCGGCTGGCGCTATTTCGTGCAAAACATCAGGGCGCACCGCATATGAGCGCGATCCTGGAAATCGTTCATGTGACGCGGCGCTTCGCGGGGCTGGTCGCCGTCAACGATGTCAGCTTCGCCCTCAACGAGGGCGAGATCCTCGGAGTCATCGGTCCGAACGGCGCCGGCAAGACAACGCTGGTCGGCCTCATCAGCGGAACGCTGCCGCCGAGTTCGGGCGACATCGTCTTCAAGGGACGCTCCGTCACGTCGCTGCCGGCCTTCCGGCGCGCGCGACTTGGCATCGGCCGCACCTTCCAGATCATGCGCCCTTTCCCCGGCCTGTCGGTGCTCGACAACGTCGCTGTCGGCGCCCTATTCGGCTACGGAAGGGGCACTTCCGATCTTGAGGAAGCGCGCCAAAAGGCGCGCCGCAACCTCGAATTCGTCGGTCTGAGCCGGTTCGCCGACCATTTGGCCGACGAGTTGGGCGGACCCGGTCGCAAGCGTCTCGAACTCGCCAAGGCGCTCGCTATGGAGCCGAAGCTCCTGCTTTGCGACGAGGTGATGGCCGGCCTCAACCACGTCGAGATCGACGAAGTAATCGGCATCATCCGCAAGGTGCGGGATTTGGGCATCACCATCCTCGTCATCGAGCACGTCATCAAGGCGATCAAGAGCCTTTCCGACCGGCTGCTGGTGATCCATCACGGCGAGAAGATCGCCGACGGCATACCGGACGCAGTTTTGTCGGACAAGACCGTGGTCGAGGCCTATCTCGGCAAGAGGCAGGCATGAGCGTGGCAGGGAAAAGCACCGATGGCGCGCTGCTCAGGGTCTCCGGCCTCGGTGCCGGCTATGGCGGTATGCCGGTGCTGCACAGCGTTTCGCTCGAAGTGCGCCCGGCCGAGATCGTCGCGGTGGTCGGTTCCAACGGCGCCGGCAAGACGACCCTGCTGCGCGCGCTGTCGCGCGTCATTGCCGCGACGGGTCAGATCGAGTTCAAGGGCCGGGACCTTGTGCCTTTGACGCCGGACCAGGCGTTCGCTGCCGGTCTCGTCCAGGTGCCGGAAGGCCGGCAGCTTTTCGACCGCATGACCGTCGAGGATAATCTCCTGATGGCCGCCGACCGCCGTTCCGACAAGGCTGTCGCCCTCGAGGATCTAAGGCGCATGTATGCGCTGTTTCCTCGCCTCGGCGAGCGGCGGCGGCAGCTTGCCGGCTCGATGTCGGGCGGAGAGCAGCAGATGTGCGCCATGGCGCGAGCCCTTATGGCGCGGCCGATCCTGCTCGCGATCGACGAGATGAGCCTCGGTCTTGCTCCTGTGGTGGTCGAGCAGTTGATGGAAGTTCTGGCGAGAATCCGCGACGAGGGAGTAACCGTGCTTCTGGTCGAGCAGGATGTGCATCTCGCGCTTTCAGCGGCCGACCGCGGCTATGTGATGGAGACCGGCCGCATCGTGCACGAGGGCGCGGCCAAGGACCTGATTGACGATCCGGCAGTGCGAAAGGCCTATCTGGGGCTCTGAACCGGCAGCACCCCTCATGTGTTGAAGGGCTTTGGCCAGCGTCGTCGAGCGAAGTTTCATCAACACACATCACCCTCGCATCAAACTAGGCTATGTGAATATCGGGCGCGCCTGACCGCGGCCGCACCATGCCGGGCATTCGAGGTTGGCCGCCCACCAACTGCGAATAGCCTGTCAGGCAAACGTGTCGGATTTGCACATACTTGTTATTCGCCTTCGGTGGCGATCAATATCCAGTTGCGCTGCGTCGACGGGATTTCACAGGCGAACGTCCAGGTATCGATCACCTCGACGATCTGCCGGGGATCACCGGCGACGACCGCATCGTTTGCCGAGCGTGTAACGCTGACCACGTCGGAAACGTACCGGACAACAATCTCGGCGGCACCATCCTCCTTGAAAGCGTCGACGACCTTTGCTTCGCGCGTAACGATGACGGTGAGCTGCAGCATCTCCTGCCGATCCCGGCGTCCCGCAATCTCTCGCTCAAACTCTTCAAGAACTTCCGGCCCGACAAGGCGCTTCAACGCCTGGATGTCACTGTCCGCATAGGCCTGCAGGATAGCTTCATAGGCCCTCTTGGCACCGTCCAGAAATGCGGCGAGGTCGAAATCCGGGTCGATCTCACGAAGTGCATTCTGGGGCGTGTCCACGGAGGACGTGTGTTCGGTACTGCCGTCCCACCGCGTCGACGCAGCGTCCCGCTTGGCCCTCTCGTCGTTCCAGCGCGAGAGAAGCTGGCTCCAACTGCCCAGCATTGCCCAATAAAACGCGATGATAGCAACGAGCAGGATCTGGCTGTTCGCATCTGCGGTCTCGTTCATGAGATTCACCCGACGACTTGTCGAAGCATACAACCCGATTTGTTCAGTGGATGTGGGGCAGCCTTTCCCATTGATGAAAGGGCGGCGGCGAGGGCAGCTGCCATTCAAGCGTGGTCGCCCCTTCGCCCCATGGATTGGCGCTGGCCGGGCGCTTGCGGCTGAAAGCTTCCGCGACCGCGACGAAGAAAATGATCAGCCCCGCGGTCGAGATGTAGGATCCGATCGACGCGACGAAATTCCAGCCGGCGAAAGCGTCGGGATAGTCAACGTAGCGGCGCGGCATGCCGGCCATGCCAAGGAAATGCTGCGGGAAGAAGACGAGATTGACGCCTATGAACATCGTCCAGAAATGCAGTTTTCCCAAGGCTTCGCTGTACATGTAACCTGTCATCTTCGGGAACCAGTAGTAGAAGCCCGCGAAGATGGCGAAGACCGCGCCCAAAGACAGCACATAGTGGAAGTGGGCGATCACGAAATAGGTGTCGTGCAACGAGCGGTCGATGCCGGGGCTGGCGACCATGATCCCGGTGACGCCGCCGATGGTGAAGAGCAGGACGAAGCCGATCGCCCACAGCATCGGTGTCTTGAACTCGATCGACCCGCCCCACATCGTGGCCAGCCACGAAAACACCTTTACGCCTGTGGGAACGGCGATCACCATCGAGGCGAAGGCGAAGTAGCGCTGGCTGTCGACGGAGATGCCGGTCGTATACATATGATGCGCCCACACGAGGAAGCCGATCACACCGATGGCCACCATCGCATAAGCCATGCCGAGATAACCGAAGATCGGCTTCTTGGCGAAAGTCGAGATGACGTGGCTGATGATGCCGAAGCCAGGCAGGATCATGATGTAGACCTCCGGATGGCCGAAGAACCAGAATAGGTGCTGGTAGAGGATCGGGTCGCCGCCACCGTCGGGAACGAAGAATGTCGTGCCGAAGTTGCGATCCGTGAGCAGCATCGTGATCGCGCCGGCCAGCACCGGCAGCGACATCAGCAGCATGAAGGCGGTCACCAGCATCGCCCAGGCAAAGAGCGGCATCTTGTGCATCGTCATTCCCGGCGCGCGCATGTTGAAGATGGTCGTGATGAAGTTGATCGCGCCGAGGATCGATGACGCTCCCGCAAGGTGGATCGAAAGAATGACGAGGTCGACCGCGGGGCCTGGCTGGCCGGAGGTCGAGAGCGGCGGGTAGAGCGTCCAGCCGCCGCCATGGCCCAGCGTGCCTGGCGCTCCCGGCACAAACATCGAGGTGATGAAGAGGACGAACGACATCACCAGCAGCCAGAACGAGATATTGTTCATGCGCGGAAACGCCATGTCGGGCGCGCCGATCATGATCGGCACCATCCAGTTGCCGAAGCCGCCGATCAGGGCCGGCATCAGGACGAAGAAGATCATGACCAGGCCGTGGGAACTGACGACGACATTGTAGGCCATCGGATCGCTGAATATCTGCAGTCCGGGCTCCTGAAGCTCCATCCGGATCAGCACCGAAAGCGCGGTGCCGAGTATCCCCGCCATGATCGAGAACAGCAGATAAAGCGTCCCAATATCTTTGTGGTTGGTCGAGCACAACCACCTGACGAGAAAACGGGGCTTGTGGTCGTCGAACGTTGTGGCTGGGTTCGACATGGTGCTCTACCTGCCTTTCATTCAGGCATGCAGGATGGTTGCCACGATGGACGGCGTTCAGTTGCCGTCGCGATCGGGGAACCAGGCGCTGTCTGCTTCGTGTTTCAGTCGTCCGTGACGATGATGTCCATCGCAATGTCGTGGGGCTGCGGACGGATCGTTCGGAGCCGGCTTCCCGCGTAACCCACTCCGAGGACCAACGGCCGCCTGTGCATCGCCGCGAGCGTTCTGTCGAAGAAGCCGCCGCCATATCCCAGGCGGTAGTTCGCTCCGTCGAAGCCGACCACCGGGGCGATCACGATATCCGGCAGGACCGAGGGCCCGCGTGAGGGAACCAGGATGTTCCAAACGCCGCGCTCGAGCGGATCGCCCGGCCGCCAGACCCGGAACTCCAGCGGCCAGCCCTTCCTGATGACGACGGGAAGCGCGATCCGGCCGCCCCGCTCGACGACCTTGATCGCCCAGTTGCGAAGGTCGGGCTCGCCGCGGAACGGCCAATAGCCGCTGACGATGCGCCCGCTGACCTTGCCGATGGCAAGATCGAGGCGCGATGCGATGCGGTCCGACTTGATCTTCCTGTCATCGGCGTCGATGGCGAGGCGCTCCTCGATCAGCCTCTGCCGCTCCGCCTTGCGCCAGCGCAAGTTTTCGCTCCAGGATTCTCCAAGCTCCGAATGCCCGCCATACTCGGGCGAAAGCTCGTGCGCGAAGCAGGGCGGGGATGCGTATTCGTGGATTTCAGGGTCGGTGTATCTCTTCTCGGCCATCGCCAGCTCCGTGTCCGTGCCCACATGTTTGCTGGAACGTGCTCCGCAGGAAACAAGAAGGCAAACGGAATTAAATGCTGTATGAATGCAAAATTATTGCATTAATAGGAGGAGTCGGTGGACATCGATCGAGCGCGCACTTTCCTTGAAATCGTCCATTCGGGCAGTTTCCTGAAGGCTGCGGATCGCCTTCACGTGACGCAGACCACTGTGAGCGCGCGCATCCGCACGTTGGAGGACGAGCTCGGACGTCGCTCTTCATCCGTAACCGCAACGGCGCGCAACTGACGCCGGCCGGGCGCGAGTTCGAGCGGTTCGCCCAGTCGTTCGTGCAGATCTGGGAACGGGCTCGCCACCAGCTCGCAATCCCCTCGGGACGGACGAGTGTGGTGGCGCTGGGCGGCGAGCTGAGCCTCTGGAACCCGCTTCTTCTGGACTGGCTGGTCTGGATGCGGAAGGCGAGGCCGGAAATCGCCATCCACGCACAGGTCGGCGTGCCGGACCAGCTCATCGAGCAGCTCAGGACCGGGGTCCTCGATATCGCGGTGCTTTACGCGCCGAAGCTGCTCCCGGGTTTCAGGGTAGAGCTTCTCGTCGAGGAGCAACTCGTCCTGGTCCGGACGGCCGACAGAGACGGAGAACCTGCCGGCTCCAAGCACTATGTCTATGTCGACTGGGGGCCGCTGTTTGCGGCCCAGCATGATGCCAGTTCCTCTGCCTTTGGCGAGCCGGGATTGATGGTTGGCCTCGGTCCACTCGGGCTGAGCTACATCCTGCGCGCCGGTGGCATGGGATATTTCCGCAGGGGCGCCGCAGCTCCTTATATCGAGACGGGGCAGCTGGAGGTCGTGGAAGGTGCGCCGGAGTTCACCTATCCCGGCCTATGCCGTCTATCCGGAAGCAAGCGAGGCGCGAGCCGACGTGCAGGAGGCGCTGCGCGGCCTGAAGCAAGTTGTGAAATGATCGTTGCTCCCAGGCGCGAAGCCAAGTGGCTGGAAGGACGGATCGCTACGGATTGACCGAACATGCCTTATCCATTCTACACCATCGGTCACTCGACCCGGTCGATTGTCGAATTTGTTGGCCTGCTGCGAGTTGGAGAAGTCGCCCTGGTGGTCGACATAAGGACCGTCAGACGATCACGGGCCAATCCGCAATTCAACAGCGAGGTGCTTCCGGAAAGCCTGGCAGCATTCGGCATCGGTTATGAGTACATTGCCGAGCTTGGCGGCCTGCGCGGCAAGGCACACGACATTCCACCGACGCTCAACGCATTCTGGATCAATCAGAGTTTTCACAACTACGCTGACTACGCGCTGTCAGCGGAGTTTCATGGCGGCTTGAACCGGCTTGTGTCCCTCGGCAGGCAGCGCCGGTGTGCCGTCATGTGCTCGGAAACGCTCTGGTGGCGCTGTCACAGGAGAATCGTGGCTGACTATCTGATCAGCCACGGCGAAACCGTTTTTCATCTGATGGGCCATGACAAGGTCGAGCCGGCGAAACTCACCGACGGCGTGAGGGCCAGGGTCGACGGAACGCTTGTCTACCCGCCTTCACAGCCTTCGGGATAGTCGAGTTCTCAGGCGGCAGACGGACCCGGGTCGTCGAACCCGGCATCGAAGGCCGCCGCAACCTTGCTCTGAGCTTCGTCGTGCGGTTCATCGGAACGATGGACGACACGCAGACCCGGTCCGCCCAGCCGGTACGAGCCCGGCGCAGCAACTCCCGCCAGCTTCAGTCTCTCGCGCCTTGCGGCTTCTGGTTGATAAACCACTTCATGCACGGTCAGCGTTTCAAGGCTGCCGTCCGCTGTCGGAATGCACATGGACTGACCCTCGGCCAGACCGAGCAACGCCAGGCCGCGTGGATTGGTGATAGGCAAAAGCATGCCGACCAGACCGCGCATCTGGTCATGGGCCACGATGCGGGTTTCGGCAGGGCCGTCGTTCACCCGATAAGCCACGCGGCTGCTGAGTGTCACGACGTTTGCCGGGATGTCTTCCCGAAACATTACAACTGCGCTCGAAATCTTCCGTTGAAGAATAGTCGAGAAGGTTTCGTCGCGGATCGGATGGCGCTCCCGTATCACCTCAAGAATGGTGTAGTCCTTGGTCGTCAGTTGACAGGTGTCGGTAGTGGGCATGGCTGGTCTCCAGCCGGTCCATGAAAGGGAATCCGGCGCTAGGCAATTGATCGGATGTGGAAGCCGCCCCTGCGCCGAACCTAGATAGGCCGGCGCAGGGGTTAGCCTCCCGCGATCAGGCTCCCCGCATGATTGAGGAGACGTACGGAGATGCCCATGTCTAGACACTCGCCGCAATCGTTGGAGACGCAGGTGCGAGCCGCTCGGCTCCATCGCCTTCCGGGGCGGGCTGGTTCACGGCAAGGACCAACAATTCGTGCCGGCGCCCGTCTCGGGCGGTCCACATAATCGACTGTCCAGCCGAGAGGCCGATCAGGGCCGTGCCAATCGGTGTAAGGATTGAAACCTTGCCTTCAGAGATGTCCGCATCGCCAGGAAAAACCAGTGTGATCGTTTTCCGATCGCCAGTGTCGGGCTTGAACGTCACAGTCGAACCCATCCGGACGGTGCCAGCGGAGACCCAACCATCGGCGACGATGCGTGCGCGCTCGAGTTCGGCAAGCAGTTCATCGGAAGCCTCCGGATTTCGAGCGGCCACAGTGCTCGCAAGCACCGATAAACGTGCATGGTCCGACTGCGAGATGCGGATATTGGGCTTACGCCGGGTCTTCGTGTTGTGTTGCATTTGAATTCTCATAATTTTCAATGAGCCAGCCGCCATCAAGGGTGGCGGAACTGGCCATTTCGGGGAGATTTTTTAGCTTGAAGCGGCGATGTCCGGGGCCGTGCAGTCCCCTGCGGATCATCCCATGTCGATGGAAGTCATGCCCCTCGGCTCGGAGCACATGGCGGCCGAGCCGGAGGTTACGATCCCGCGATGGGGCAAACCCGGAAAAGAAAATCACAAAGAATTTTAGCGGCGGCATTCATAAGACCATAGTTGGGGAAGCAATCCCGGAAGTCAAGGCAGCCGCCTCAGCGGTGCCACTCTTGAGCTATTCGGGACGAACGCCGAGCAACGTGTTTATCACCAGTTCTCTTCCAGTCCTGTTTATGCCGGTTCCGCGCGATCTCTCTTCCGCCAGCCCGAGGAAGACGAGACGTTCGGCCAATGCTTTCGAGAGAGCCGGGTAGGGTCCGCGATTCATGCGCTTAAGCGCTGTTTGCTCCTCCTCCGTGAGATCACCCCACATAACCTTCATGACGCTCTCCTTGCTTGCACCTGGTCAGCCAATGCGGGATTCTGAATTGTCCATCGAGGGGGCTGCGACCGTGAATTCATCGATGCTCGGAAACCTGAGCCTATGGAACGGCATCTATCCCGACGATCCCACCTTCATTTTCGAGAACGCCAATTCGCCTGACTTCCGAGCGGTTGAGCTTGAGGCGAACGCCGATACCGCCACCGTTCTCCGCAATGAAAACTGCCCCGCGCTTTCGAGTGCCGTCCGTAGCCTGTCGCAGATGTCTCCGTCCGGGAGCGTGATCCGACGCTCGAATTCTTCGATGACCAACGCATCCACACCTGAGTTGCTGGCGAGCTTTTCGCGGGTCCATTCGACCAACGCGCGAGCGGCGCGGCATTGGGCTCCAGTGATCATCATTCAATCCCCTGTTCCGACGCTTTCGGGAGCGATATCACCGTCTACTGAATGCCAGCACGCCCCGGCACGATGGCTCGATCCCTCGAAAATGGATATCGAATCCGGAAAAGGGAAGGGCCGATGCCGCTCGCCGGTATCGAAATTACGATGCAAAAAAGTTATGCTAAAGCGACAATAAATTTCGTTTGTACTGCATATTCGTTTGTACTGCATAAATGAAAGGGCGAAGCTTTCGCCACGGCTTGGCGGCCGACGCTGACGATTCAAAGCGGCGAGAGTGCGAAATCTTGCGAAAGGCGCGGCGAGGCCCGCACACGATGGATAGGTCCAAACGCGATAGCTACCAGGTGCCTTCGTGGCCTGGCGTTCGGCCTCGCGGCAGGGCGCGGGCGCTGATCGCAATGGACATCATGACGTCACCAGTAGTCGCGGTGGGGCCGGACAGCACATTGGACGAAGTGTGCGACCTCCTCGTCACGCGCGATTTGAGCGCCGTTGCGGTGATCGACCAGGGTGTGCTGCTCGGGATCGTAAGCGAGGAAGACCTGATCCACAGAGCGGAAATCGGGAAAGCCACACCGCGGCGTTCTTGGTGGTTTCAGCTCTTCGGCAACAATACGGCGCTCGCGGCGGACTATTTAAGGTCGCACTCCATCCATGTGACGGACGTCATGACCAGAAAAGTGGTCACCGTTTCGTTGAGCACCCGATCGACGAAATCGCCGCACTGCTTGACGTCAATCGCACCCGGCGCGTCTTCGTCGTCAATAGCGAACGCGTCGTGGGGGTCGTCGCCCGGGCGGACCTGGTGCGTGCGCTGGCTTCCGTCAGGAAGAGCCTGCCTCGCCCGGTCTCATTCCATGACGATGCCAGTATCAGGCGCGAAATTGTGAGTGCCCTGCGCTCCGAGGCATGGCCGTCGATCGGAGAAGCTGATGTGATGGTGACCAACGGGGTGGTCGCCCTTTGGGGCGGCTACATGTCGGAACAGGAACGGAAGGCATCGCTTGTTCTGGCCGAGAACACCGCCGGCGTTCGGGCGGTCGATGATCACCGCGTTCCGCTCGACATTGCCTACGCGATGGTTTGAAGGCTCGACACGGACCGAACCAGTGGGCATCGACGTTAAGGCGCGCCGCCGCTGGCACCGGAAATCACGATGCTCTAAGGAGCCTAAACGATGTGAAGTTCGCGCGATGAGCGAAATTCCAGTGGACAGCGCGGTCATCGACGGTGAGGTTGTCGTCCTGAACGAGGGAAGTCTCTCCAACTTCGCGGCGCTGCGCAAGGCAATCACAGCGCGCCAGCATGATCTCTAAATTTAGAGCGCCAGCGCCCTATTGAGATCATCGTGCTCAAAGGCGCTCGCCATTCGGTTGATCTCGGCCGACCGCGCGCCCACCGCCTTGGCCGTATCACGCCACGTCGTGGTCACCGTCGCGACTTCCTTGATGATCGTTCGCGCCTGCGCGAGCGTGAGTCCAAAGAATTCCGATGCCGCCTCCAGCAGATCGAGAGAACACGTACCGTCGTCGAGGTCGATATTGGTCGTCAGAACCCGTGGTTTGAGATCAGTCGGGACGGGATTGATGTCGTAGGCAGGCGAGAGCGACCATCCGGCCTTCCCCGACCAAAGGAAGCCGTGGTTGCGCAGGTGATCATCGACGTTGGAAATAAGCACGTTGAAGACGACACGGCGATAAAGCGCATGCGCATCGGGTTTTCCGTGGGCGCCATGTTGCGTGAGTGCATCGACCATCTCGGGGTAGCTGCCGTGCTCACCGTCCTTGGCTCCCATCATCGCCATCGCGGACAGGAACGGGATACGGATCGTGCCGTCGCGATCGAAGCGTCTCGACAGCATGACCGGCTTGCCGGCGACTTTGATAAGATCGTGCTGCGGCGTGGTGATGCCGGCCTGGCCGGCCATGCGCAATGCGATCTCTTCCCAGGTCTCTATGCTGTAGTCATCTGTCTCCTTGGGAAACTTGGCGATTGCGAGATGGCCGTGTTGGTCGATGACCGACGCCTTCGGCCGCGCGCCACCCAGGGAAGAGCCAGGGGCAAAGATCAGTCGGAGATCTTCATCCGTCTCCTCATCCCGAAGGATTCGCTCGGTGATTTGTAGAAGCCGCCCGAGTTCGATGAGTGCAGGGACGCCGTCATGGATCGGCGCTTGGTAAACCTCTTCGCCGACCCATCGGAAGCGGAGAGCGCCAAGCCTCGTCTCATCCGCGACGCCGAGAAGGTAATCGCTCTCCATAAGGGTGCGAACGGCACGTCCATCGCGCTCCGCCAGGCGACGCTCGGAACGCTGCATGAGGCGTCGTCCCCAAGTGTCGGGAGCGGAGTCACCGATCGAGCCGAATGTGGCCAGTCCGGCAGGGGGGGCAAAGGCACCGCGGGTCAGCGCGAGAGCGGGTTCGAGGGAGAACCGGTCCGAATCCTTGAGCCATCCGCTGTCATATTCGAAGAGGATCGTCTCCGTGCCGCGGCCGCGATTACTCCTCGCCAGCCCGACGGGACGCGTGTGGCCGCCAAGATCGATATGGACCTCGAAGTCAGTCATCGCGACGTCCCGGGTGGCCGCTTAAGATGGACGTGCTTGGGTAGTTCCGCGCTGGCCAGAGCCTGGCCGACCTTGTCATTGCTGATGTCGGCCACCAGGCTCAGACCATCGAGCAGGCCGAGTGCTTGAAGAACGCCTGCATATATGCCGATGCTGACGTTGGTGTCGCCGGCTTCGACCCGTTGCAAGGTCGAGCGCGAGGTGAAGGCGCGTTCGGCGACGACAGCCATTGGGAGCCTGCGCCGCCGCCGGGCATCGTGGATATCCGCTCCCAGCTTGCGCAGGGCGCGTCTAACAGCGGCTGGAGGATTGTGTGGAGTGGGCATTTGACACCTTCGCACTGCAGATTAGGCAATTATGTAGCACGAAGATTACAATTTTCCTAGTGTGACCAACATGATCCGATCTCGAAGCGTGCGCTCGCCTGCATCGAGCACCCGGCCGTCTGATCGAAAGTCAGTAGGTTCAAAGTGGGTCCGGCACGTCTCCAACCTATTTCGCCAGAAACAGCGTGGTTCTGACATCAGGACGCCTTGCGGCGTGTCATGGAGCCGAGTTCGGCAAGATGGCCAGCAGCTACCGCGCCATAGGCGACCGACAGCGCGGCCTGATGGCCGCAGCACTTGCCGGTGTCGCTGCGCATCCCAATGACAGCGGTCTCAAGAGAGGCTACCGCAAAATCCGTGGCGGGCGCTTGAGGCAGGTGGTGGCGTTGAGGAGACGGGCAACCTCGTCGCGGCTGAGCACCACGGGCAGCTTGCGCGGATGCTTTCATCGCGCCAGACAAGGCGTGCCCCTTTCGAAGTTGCCGGCAACCACGCTGCGCCGTCATCTGGCGGTGCTGGTCGACTGCGGGCTGGTCATTCGCCCGGACAGTCCGAACGGCAAGCGCTTCGCGCGCAACGGCCGGGGAGGGGAGATCGAGCAGGCCTATGGCTTCGATCTGGCGCCGATCGTGGCGCGCGCGGAAGAGTTCAGGGAGCGCGCCGAAGCGGTTCAGGCCGAGAAGAAGGCGTTTCGCGTCGCCCGGGATCGCCTCACGCTGCTACGCCGCGACATCGTCAAGATGATCGACGCCGGCATCGAGGAGAAGGTGCCCGGCAATTGGGGCCGCATTCTGCAGGCCTATCAGGCGATCATCGGCCGGCTGCCGCGCACGGCCTCGAGACAGTTGATCGAGAGTATCAACAGCGAGCTTGAGGACCTCTGGGCGGAAATCCGTGACACACTGGAATCATTCGCAAAAACTCCGAATCCGGACGCCTATGAGTCCCATTCCGGTCGCCACATACAGAATTCAAACCCAGACTCTCCATCTGATTCTGAAAGCAGCTCTAGAAAATATGATGAAGCGGCGACGTTTGCGGAAACCGAGAACGTACGCAGCCTGCCAAAACGGGATTTGCCCTTGGGTATCGTGCTGGATGCATGCCCGAATCTGCGCGAACTGGCCCAGGGCGGCCAAATTCGCCATTGGCGCGATTTTCTGGCCGCGGCGGAGGCCGCCCGGCCGATGCTCGGCGTCAGTCCCGGCGCCTGGAAGGCCGCGCTGGATGTGTTGGGCGAGCAGCAGGTCGCGATTACGCTCGCCGCGATCTACCAGCGCAGCGCGCAGATCAACAACGCCGGCGGTTACCTGCGCAGCCTGACTGAGCGTGCCAGGGACGGCAAATTCTCGACTTGGCCGATGGTGATGGCGCTGCTCAGGGCCAAGCTCGATGCCGGCAAGCCGGAACAAGCGGCCAGGAAGGGGCAGGGCGCGCCGCAAGCGAGCCGTCCACCGAGTGGCGAAAGTCTTCAGGTGTCGGACGCGCTGCGCCGCAGCCTGGAAAAGCCGAAATGGTGATGTGTTGCGTGGAAAGTCGATGCAAAGAGCCGGGTAACGGCTTCGGAGCAGGGGGAGGGGGCTCTTGAGCCCGCCTTGAGGGAATAATGCAGGAGCTTCGCATCATGCTTCGTCAAGCAGCGCCCGGCCCAGATCCTGCAAGGGCATCGCTTCGATGCCATGCTGGAGCGGAAAACGCTCCGCTCCTGGAAAGACGACGATACGCCGCTCCGGAGCAAGGTCCTCGCAGGCCTGGTGGAAGCCTTTTTCCACCTTTGGCGTCAGGCTTCGCTTGATTTCGATGGCCCAGAGGCGCTGGCCCGGCAATGTGAGCAGCAAGTCGATCTCCGCACCCGCGGCTGTTCGGTAGAAATTGCTCATCGTGCCCGCGGGTGCGGTCGCGGTGAGGGTTTCGATCACGAACCCTTCCCAGGAGGCGCCGGCCACCGGATGTCCGAGCACGTCTTCCTGCGTGGCGAGCCCAAGCAGCGCATGGGCAATGCCGCTGTCGCGGACATAGACGCGTGGGGATTTGACCAGCCGCTTGCCGACATTGGCGTGCCAGGGTTCCAGCCGGCGAACCAGGAGGAGATCGACGAGCAGGTCGAGATAAGACGCGACTGTCTTGCCATCGACGCCGAGCGCGCGGGCGAACTCGGCGGCGTTGAGCAGGCCGGCCTGGTGGTGCGCCAGCATGGTCCAGAAACGGCGCAGCGTCTCGGCCGGGATGCGCGGGCCGAGGAGGGGGACGTCGCGCTCCAGATAGGTGCGGATGAAATCCTGCCGCCACCGCTGACTGGCCCGGTCGCTGGCTGCCAAGAAGCTGTCGGGGAAGCCGCCGCGCACCCATAGCGGACCAAGGTCGGCGGCGCCGACTTCTATACCGTCGATCGGCCGCATTTCGAGATAGGCGATGCGGCCGGCAAGGGTCTCGCCTGACTGCTTCAGGAGGTCGATCCATGCCGATCCCAGCAGCAGGAAGCGGCCGGCTTTCCGACCGGCGCGCCGGCCTCGGTCGATCAGCCCGCGCAGGTTCTGAAACAGGTTCGGCAGCCGATGGACCTCATCCAGGATGACCAGCTTGTCCTCATGCTCGCCCAGATAAAGCTCCGGTTCGGCAAGCCGGGCGCGGTCGGCCTCGGATTCAAGGTCGAGGTAAATCGAAGGCCGCCGTTCGGCTATTTCGAGCGCAAGTGTGGTCTTGCCGACCTGACGCGGCCCGAGCAGCGCCACGGCGGGCATGCTGTCCAGCAGCTCGGTGAGTTCGGTCGTGATGCGGCGCGCAATCATCCTGGCAATTATGGAGTGTAGTTCCAATTTTGCAAGGAAGAAACGTAGCAGCGGTCAGGATAGCGGCCCGGAGCATGACATCTGAAACACGATGACGAAGTGCAACGGAGACCCAGTCCACGCGATGAGGAGGAAGTGACGCTTCGCCTGGAAGTCGGGGATTGCCCGGTTGGACGATGCGAAGCCGCCCTGTCAACAGTTGCGCCTACCAGGGAAGTTTCAAAGTAGGTTCTGATGATGCATTACTTATGGCGTCAGGGCGTCGGCGCCGACCGCTTGAAAAGATGACAGGCGTCCTCGAAAACAGCCTGGGGAAGGACGCGAAGCTCTTTTGCTTCGTACGGAAGGTGCTCGAGATATTGCGCCGTAAGACAAGCAACTGCATGCGCTTGGGCTAGGTCGCGCCGGCGCTTAATTGGCTCGCGATCAGGCTGTTTCGAGACCCAGAATTTGTGAGCAGCAAAGATCCTGGGATCGGGAACGATCAGGCGTAACGGTCCGCCTTTTTCATCAATCGCGATTGCTTCGAACGCCGGGGCATTCTCCAGCCATGCCAAACCGGCGATCTCGGCCGCCACCAATTCGTCGTCGGCCTTGCCAACAGTTGCGCGCGTCTGCTTCCAAGCCGGGTTCGCAAGCGGCTTGATCAGATCAACAAGATATCCATCGCGGTTGACCGCGCGGAACGTCGCGGACGACCGCTCGAACGAACGATCGACCTTGCGTAAAAGGTTGATGAGTGCCCCATCTTCAATGTTGGTTCCGGCAACGATTCTGAGCGATTGGCGGGCATCCATGAGGAGATCGATATCTTCGGTCGTCGTGATCCCCGGATCCACAAAAACCCCGGCCGCCGCCTCGTAGGCATAGATGGCGTTCGTTCCCACGATGCGAATGCCTTCACCCAGAATACCGGCATCATCGATTGCTCTGATAATCCGTGCGGCGATCAAGGGAACACGCCCAAGCCTGAGCGCTCGATTAACCGCGGATTGACGCTCCATTTGCTCCTGTCGCGCCGAGAGCGTCTGCCGGGCGGCAGCGCGAGACGCCTCCCAATTGGCTTTTCGAGTTTCGGTTGCAGGCGAGCGCCGGCCTTCCACCTTCTGGCGTCGCGCCCCGGTGGAATCGTAGTAGCTGCGCATAAGGTGTTCGGTGCCGTTTACCGTATGCCAAACGAGGGACCCTCGAAAGCTCTTCGCCTTTCTCCTGCCCTCGGTCAGCGCGGCGAAGCGCTGATCGGAGTTGATTTTTTCGCGCCGTTGATCGTTATTTAACTCAATAAAATCAGTCACTTCAACAGATGCTCCGTCAGCGCCTTGAAACTGTTGCAGATTACTCGGAGCGAAGGCCCACTGCAACAGTGGAGCACAAATTCATGCGAGACTGTTGATGTTATTGTAAAAAATGAAGAATTGATACCGCGCAGCAGACATTGCCTGTTCTCGGCGACCTGCGTGCATCCAACTGCGGGCAGACCCCCGGAATTAGATGCCAACCACCAGCGCTCCACCGGTTAGGCCTGCTCCCCGCCGTCCGCCAGCAGCAGTTTATCGCCCGGCCGAAGCGGTTGAACGTCCTGCAACTCCAAAGCTCGCGTCTTATTCTTCGCGGGACAATACCCAGAATGCGGACGCGCATCTTGCACTTGGGCGGCATTGGCAGGATCTCGTTTGCGAGATGGCCCCGGCCGAGACGACCTCAAGTCTCCTTCTTAGCGGCCCACCAATTTAGCCCGGGGGCGGCGCGATTTGGAATCACGAGAACGCCCATTTTGCATCGGATGCTCCGGTCGCCTGATCCTGTAGCCTTACGCAAAGCTCGGTCCAACGAGGGTCGGAAACAAAGCCGCCCATGCTTCCACATGCTTCTACGAAGGGCATGTTGCCGAAGTGGTACATGATGTCGCCGATTTCGCTTTTGAATAGCTGGAAGGGATCGTCGTCGCATTCAATTACCCTATGCCCCCAAGCGCCTGGCAGATCGTCGCTTGCGAGCGCACGTCGAAGATCGGCATCCGCGCCGACGGCTTCGAGCGCTCGACAGAAAACGTAACGCATCAGGGGATAGTAGATTGGCTGATGGCTCCCTCCGAGCGCGCGTACGCCAGGCAGGATCGACAAGACCAGAAACATCAGGAGTAGATTCGGAACAAGGCTGCGGCTCGTCAGTCCGTCGGTGATGTCGGGAACAGCGAAGCGAGCTACCTTCGATCCGGTTGCCGGATTGATGAGTTCTCCAGCCATCAGCCGCAGTGGCAGGCGTCTCCCGTTTTCATAGAACCAGAAGAAATCTGTACCGCGCGCGAGCCAACCGCTCCAGGGCCCGTCCACAAGCCTATCGATCTCGGCAAGGATGTTCGTAGCGAGCTTCGGATCTTCCAGAAAGCGCGCCCGTAGCCAGGAATTCTCGTCCGACAGATGGTCCACCACAAGGTCGGCAATATCCTCGTCATCGATCTGGAGGAAAGCAAAACCGCCTCCGAACAGCTTTGGCCAAAGGGCGAGATTGGCTGCCTTGATGGCATGCGCGGGCCGCTCGAATTGCGGGTCTGGCAAAAGGCTGCGAAGCAGCCGGAGAGCGTCTGACTCAGTGCCTTGCTCCGCAGGCACCAGCTCGAACCGATAGGCTCCCGGCCCGGTCAGGAGGTTATATCCAATCATCCGGCTTCGGCTGAGGCCGAAGACGTTGATCGGCTTGCCATCCACGGTGAGCCAGCCAGGCCCCTTGCGCGGCCTTTCGACAAGGCTGACCGTTGAAACGGCATAAGACACGTAACTTGAGCAGCCGTGAGTCGAGAGACCAAGGAGACTGAAGAGATGAGTATAGTATGCTTCCGGTTCCATCAGGAGAAACAGATGAGGGCCTGTCTGCAGCACGCGGCGTTCTTCGCATTCCCTGCAGATTTGCTCGACAGTACTGAGCGGCAGTCCGTTTCGCTTTCCTGCCTTCCCGATCGCGTCAAGCAGCTTGGTTAGGGCACGACGGCGGATTATTGGCTCGGCTTTAGCGCTTGGCGCTTCAAACAGGCGAGAAGCGTAGTCGCGGAGGGGCTTCAAATAGTAGGGTCGCATCCACGGGTAGAGCGCCGCTAGCGATCCAAGGACGGCCCCTTTCGCATCGGTGTCTGCCAGATCGTTCACCTCATGATTTCTCCTTTTGCCGCGTGATACCGATGCTCAATGCAGGAACGCTGATAAGCAGCACAACGCCGAAACTGAAGAAAACCGTTGAAGGAAATACACTGTCACCCAAAAGGGCTGCGGCGCTGAAAATGAGCATTCCCAGCGCCACAGCGAAACTATGCATGACGCCTTTGGCCCTGCCCAATGCACTATCGCATACCCGCGACTGCAATGTGACCTCGACGCTGACGCGCCCAAGGTTGTACACAAACCCAAGTGCCGCAAAGATGATCAGCGACCAAGGTAGGGGCATAAGTGGCAGCGCCGTCAGCGAGAGCGCAGTTGGGCCCAAAAGCACGAAATGCAGTCTGTGAGCACTTATTGTTCGTGTCAGCCTGACGGCAAGAACAGCTCCGATCAGTGAGCCTACCGACCACGTCGCCTCGACGTAGCCGAAATCGACGGCGGTACCTTTCTGTTCTTCGAAAACAAAGCTTGACCCCATCACACTGACCAGCACCGCGCCTCCATAGAGGAGCGCGTGGACGGTAAAGAGGCGAGCCAAACGCAAGTCAATGTTGAGTGCAAAGCTTTGGGCCCCGTTCACACTGTCCGACTTCGAATCCAACCGCACCGAAAACAGGCTGATTGCTGAAACAAAGAAGAACGCAGCAAGGACGGTGAACGCCAGGGCAGCGGAGTGCTCACCCAGCACGGGCCCGAAAAGCAGAGCCGCCCCGAGACAGCCGGATTGAATGACGAAGAAGACAGTGGAATTTGAGGTCGCGAGATCGCCGCCCCGCGTCACAACGGGGATCACTGACTGCGAGCTCGTAAGAGCCACTCGGTCACAAAATGCGAAGAGGACCGCTGAGAGGCAGATCGTCAGGAACACGTCCTCGTAGAGAAGCGCGCAAGCTGTGGCGAGCATGATAGCGAAGCGACCGAGGTCCCCAGCGATATTCAACCGCCGTCGGTCAAACCGATCCGCCACCACGCCGACCAGAGGGCTAGCGACGAGTTCGACTACACTGACGATCGCAAGCATCGTCGCCACACCGGTGCTTCCGTGCCCCGCGTCGACAAGGACCCATGCGGATGCAATGTAGTAGCCGTTTCGTCCGACGGCCGCCGACATCGTACTGGCCAGGAACCCGAGGAGCACCCGGGATTGGACGGTCGGTCTTTGGTCACAATAAATTCGACATGCCTCTGACATGGGCGGCGCATCCAACCATACAGCCGCTCGTCATACCCGCTGCAGCGAAGCCTTCTTTACAGCGATGCCGGACTTTTTAGATTCTTGCTGAAATCAGCCAGACCGTAGGGGTCTATGTCTTGCACTTGCGCCGGAATTCGATCGGATTGGCGCCGAAGGCTCGCCTGAAAGCGGTCGTGAAATGGCTCGAACTGCTGAAGCCGCATTCCATCGCGATTCTGGTCGCCGACAAGTTGGTCGATCGAAGCATATCCGCGGACTGCTCCAGCCGACGCCGTGCGATGAATGCATGCGGCGTCATTCCTGTCGACTGCTTGAAGGCCCTGCTGAAATGAAACCGGCTGATACCAAGCTCTCGTGCGAGGTCGGCCAGAGTGGGCCTGTCGTCTGACAACGACTCGATCATTGCCATCACCCGTTTGAGATCGAAAGCCGACAGACCGCCCTTTGCCGGCTGACGGCTGTTTCGATTCAACCTGACCAACTGCACGAACAATTGCGCGACCTGGCTTTCAACCATCGTGGCGCTGATCGGATCGGGATACCTGAGCTCGTCGGCTATCCTCTGCAGCGCCATCTCTATGGTGCTGTCTCGAAATCCGATCCACGGTGGCAGTTCCGCCGGGCGGCAGAAGGCTGATCCCCCAAAAGTCTGTTCGGCGAATTCCCGGTCGATCGACACCAGCAGGTAGGACGCTGTCGCATCACCCTCGTCCCAGCCAGTCCACTCGCGATCGGCAGGGATGTATATTATCGAGCCAGGCCGCCTTGCCGAGAAAGAAACCCGGCGCCCATCGATGAAGTCTTCTCCGCGCCGCGCCGCGCCCTTCAGGTTCATCAGGAACATATGCCGGGGATGCGAAATCCTTGTTTCCTGTCGCTCCAATCCCGTCCTACTAATTAAGTCCACCCGTATATTTCCCCAGCTCTCATAGTGATGAGCCAGCGTCTGGTGCCGTGAAGGACGTATCTTGTTGGGGTCAAGGTAAAAGGTCTCCGCCAATCGAAACGACCTCCTTTTAACGAGAAGCTCGCGCTCGTGTTTTGCAGAACCCCAGGTTGCTGGACAAATCACAAATAATTCTGAGTTGGTGGAAGATGTGGCTTTAGCGAAAAAACGGCAAACGAATGAAAGCCGTTACTACCAGGCCGGTCTATCCGATCCTTCCGCCTATACTCGACCAAGCGGAATATTCAGTCACGCTAATTTTCATTTTTTCGTCGAGCTTTAGGCGTCTCACCGATCAAACGGTTGTGGAGGTATATTGCTATGCGGGGACTCGATGATTTTCTGGCCGAATGCGACCGAGGCCCGCGGATCAACGAACTTACAGGCTTCTTTGCGGCGACCGCCGCCGGCCAGAGCGGAATGCCAATCCGGAAACCCTCAGTCGACGCGCGGCTGCTGCCCAGCGATGATCTGCTTCGCGGTCTGGTCGGCCTGCATGCGGCCCGGCAAGGCTTTTTCGACCAGCACTACCACGGCAGCATTCCCTACCGGTTGGAGGAGGAATGCCGAATGGCCTACGCCATGCTGAAATACGCGCGGTATTGTCTGGCTCCGCTGTCGCTATACAGCCTTGGGACAGCGGAGGGCACCATGGCGAGGACACTGTCGGAGTTGTCCGGTGGAAAGATCCGCAGCCTGTCGTGCAGCCCCAACGCGGAAAACTACAAGTGCTTCATGGCATATGGCGAACCGCCGGGCGCCGACTTCTTCGTTGGGCCCTTTCATCGACTGACCAAGGACGTTCTTAGCTCAGACGTCCGGCTGGCAAAGTTCGCGTCTGGATTCGATTTCATTCTAGAGGACACCACCTTCCAGATGTACTCGCCAAACAGGTTGAAGCAGATCGAGTTTGTCACGCAGCACCTCAAGGACGGAGGCATCTTCGTTTTCGTCGAAAAGTTTCGAGCGGCTGACGAAAACGACTACGCGCGCCGGGAGTGGCAGAAGGATTTCGGTTTCAAGGCGCGGTACTTTCCACAAGATGAAATCGAGAAAAAGAAGACCGCCGTTCTCAAGACGATGTTCAACAATGAGGTGACGCTGGAAGAGATGTTCCACGCAGCGGGCAGGCATTTCAATCACTGCGTCCTTACATGGAACAGTGGAAACTTCTGCAGCCTTGCAGCGAGCAACAGCAGAGAAAATCTCAACCTGTTCCTTTCGCAGATGGCGGACCCGGCCATTCCAAGCGAATATGTCTACGAGGCCAGTTTGAATCGGGGCCCCACCGACTACGCTGCCGGCCTGCAGCAAAAATGATGGCTCAGCGATGCTCTTTGAGACCGCGTCGTGCGGGCAAACGCACCCCTTCTGACCGCGATCCGCGCGGAGAACTGCCCGAACGCGTTGCGCCAAAACAGACATGATCCATGACAATATCCGCAAGACGCCCGATGCATGATGCGCAACGGCAACGCCCTTCGATTACTGGCCTACGCCTTTGCAGCCGTGGATCACGGCAGCCTGCGTCAGGCGGCAAGAGCCCTTAGGGTCCGGGAATCCTCCGTAAGCCGCAACGTCGTTAAACTTGAACAGCTTTTGGAGATGCAGCTGTTTGAGCGCGACGTTCGCGGCGTTCGTTTGACCGAGGCAGGGCGAGCCTGGACCGAGGTCGTACGGACCCATTTCGAAGGTTTGCAGGAAGCTTTCCGGGACACCGCCCGCGACAATAGGGACGCAAAGACGGTCCGGATTGGGCTGTGCGCGATAGCGGGAGGAGAATTCCTGAAGCGCCTTATCGATCGCTTCCGCAAATCCTGTCCAGATGTCAGTTTGGCCATCGAGGATATTCCGCGCGAACAATGCCTGGCGGCCGTATACCGTCGGCGCTTCGACATCGTCTTTGCGCCAAGCCTCGGCACCGTCACGTCGTGCTGCGCCGAGATGCTTTGTCGGGAGCGTGTCTTCGTTCTAATGCCTGCTGGTCATCCGCTCACCGAAAGGCGGGTTGTCACATGGGCGGATCTTGCGGACATGCAACTGCTCGTCCCGGTCGGAACGATCGGACCGTTGCTGGATTTCCATATGCTGGAAGGCATCCTTGCCGAGGGGTGCCGCCCAACTGTCAAGATGTGCAAACCTGGCCAAGCGACGGTCATCTTCAATGTACAGCTAGGCCAAGGCGTTACGTTGGCAGGGGAGAGCTTCGCTCAAACAGTCGCCATTGATGCAACGGCGTGGAGGCCTCTTGATGGCCACAACAGTCTCTGCTCGATCAAAGCCTTTTGGCTTGAAACGAATCCGAAACGTGCCGTTTTGCGGCTGATTGGCCTTGCCAGAAAGATGGCGAATACGATTCCGAGACCAGAACACCTGCGGTCCGCATGCGTTCGTGACCGCCTCGATCGTCGTCCCTAGCCCAGCGATCACACCGCAAAGATTGAGAGATCTTGTCGCGCAGCCGTTGTTGCCTGTTCCCGGATCCTAGCAAACCGAACACGGGGGCCTCTGACCCGCCAACAAGCCTATTGCCCTTGGTTGGCTGCGCGTTCGCTGATGTGAGCAGCCATTTCACGCGATGGTGGGCAGCTATTTCACGCGATGGTGAGCGCTCGTTTCATTTGATCGTGAGCAGGGATTTCGCGCGATCATGAACTGGGAGGTTTCGCGAGCGCGCCTTGGAGACGATCGCGTCGGCCGCATCTGCTTGGAAGTCGGGGTGGTGGTGGCCATAGGTCTGGATCAGCATGTCGACGGTCATGCCGAGGAAGCCGGCGGCTGCCCAGGGATCAGAGCCCTGTTGCATCAGTCGAGGTTACATAGCCTTCTCGATGATAGTTGTTCAGCGCTGACCGCAGGTCCTCCAGCTGTCGCCTAACGGCGGCACCGCCCCCGTGCGCTTTGGCATAGTCACGGCAGATCTTGCCGTGGATGTCGCCAATCATCATGTCGCCGAACCAGTTCAGCACCGCGACCATACGGCCAGCGGTTTCTTTCGGTTTGGCCTCCCGCGCGAGCTTTCATCGGAGCTGGACCTGCACTACGACGACGAGGATCTCCACGCCCTTGGGCAACAATCAAAACATTCCGCCGTGCTGCCATGTGGTCCTAACATAGCAATCCAACAACGAAAGTTCCACGGCGCCCAACCGCGCTGTGATCGCCAACCTCAGCCTGCAGAAAGACAATCAGCCCGTGAAACCGCGTCGCTTCGGCTGGAGATAGCGGCCAGCATCGCGTTCCCAGACGATACGATGGGCGCAACCGACCTACGCAACTATGAGGACGGTTGGTCACCGAAATGATCGCCAAGAAAAGTATGTCACCTTGGCCGCGATCGCCGAGATGAGGGAAAGATGTCGAGGACTTCGAAAGGGGCACGCCTTGTCTGGCGGGACGAAAGCAGGAAGCAGGACGGAGCCTTGCGCAGCCGGGCCGGCTGGTTCATCCGCGATGGCAGCACCTTCATCAGCGCTTGCGGCGGCACTGGCAACCGCGAACGCGCTGAAAAGCGGCTCGCCAGTTACATCACCGAAAAGTACCAGCCAGTCCGCGAGCGCGGTCGTGATCCCGCTACCGTCGCGATAGCAGACGCCGTTAGTGTTTACCTAACAGACGTCGCGCCCAATCACGGTCCGCCAGCACCTTTGCCGTTTGTACGGTCGATGGTCATGTGGGGGTCCTTTTGGGTTCGTTTAGGATAGTCCATATAAAGTACCATAGTACTATATTCGATACATAAGTAGCAATAGGGGACTGCAATGGGTTGCGAAAGTTTTTGGCGGAGAATGTTCGGATGACCGAATCCGAGTGGGAGCGGTTGATAAGCGGCGTGTTGAAGGCCGAGCTGAAGCTCCAAGGCCTGAGCTATACCGACTTAGCCGAGAAGTTGGCAGCCATCGGGGTCGAAGAGAAAGTGCCCAACATCCGCAACAAGCTATCGCGCGGGCGCTTCACTGCCGTCTTCTTCGCGCAGTGCCTTAAGGCGATAGGGTCGAAGAGGCTGAAGCTCGACTGAAAGTGAGAGGGGCCTGGCCGACCGTTGGGCCTTCCTGCGTCATCTGAAGCCTGTTCGCAGCAGTCTATGCCAAGCCGGCCTTCGCCGGCCCCAAGCGGTGCTCGCCTACCTTTCGCACTACACTCAGCGGGTCGCCATCTCGAACTGCCGCCTGATCGCCTGTCCTGCCGCGTGGGTTCCACCGCATCCGTCGCTATGGGCTGCTCTCCGGCTCCGCCCGCAGGGCCAGCCTCGCACTCGCGCGCGAACTGCTGAACGTCGCTCCGCCGGAAGACGACACTCCGGAAGAACCAGCTAACGTCCGCCCGCGTTGCCCTTGCTGCGGCGGACGCACGGTCATCATCGAGACGTTCGAACGGTGGAGGGAGTCGCGGACCGCCGAACACAAGGGCGACCAACCGGACAAGGCATCATGACCCGGCATGGCCCGTTTGCCCACACGACCGCGCCACGATCGAGCGTTCAACGGGTGTACGTCGCTGTGTCGCCAGTCGCGCGGCACGCGGACCCCGTCAGAATCACCGCGCAGTCCCTGCGACCTGGCCCGGAAATCCCGTACGCGACATGCCGACTGCACCCTATGCGGAAGTTCGCGACAGGCGCTGGCACGCCCCGAAACACAAATCCCCATAACTCACCACGGGCGGCCCGCGGGTTCCTGCATCAGAGACCTTCGTACGCCTGACAGCACCCGAAACCCTTCAGCATTCTAAGACAATCGATTGCCAGCATCTCGATGTTATATACCGAGCAGCGGGTATACTTTTCAACCATTCTGTGGGGATATCTGTGGGGTAGCCGAAGTGTCAAATCGCTAACCCATTGTTTTTTCTGGTCGGAGTGGCAGGATTTGAACCTGCGACCCCATCGTCCCGAACGATGTGCGCTACCAGACTGCGCTACACTCCGTGACCAGACGGCGGGCTTATAGCCGCCGCTTTCCGATCCTGCAAGCGCCAATGGCTACTTGTGTCGCATTTCGCCGGCTTTCACCAAGGTTGTCTGGAAGGCATGGGATTTAGCCATCGGGTAAAGACCGGCTTAAAGGCTTTTATGATAAGCCGCAGGCCCATAAATCGGCATTCCGGTCCCCCTTGGAGTTTCCACCATTGCCCCTGACGATTGTTGGCGAAGCCCGGCCCAACAGCTTCGAATTCGAGACCTCGGCGCTGATCAAGGCGTCGGGCTTTCGCGAATATGACGCGCGCTGGTGGTTCGGCCATCCCGGCTCGACGAAGGCGCCGGAGCTCAATTTGATCGGCGTCCAGGCGCTCGGCATGGGTCTGGGCACGCTGATCCGCCGCCTGGGTGCCGGGCAGGACATCGTCACCGGCCATGATTTCCGCTCCTATTCGCTATCGATCAAGCTGGCGCTCGTTTCCGGTCTGATGGCGGCGGGCGCACGCGTGACGGATATCGGCCTGGCCCTGTCGCCCATGGCCTATTTCGCCCAGTTCGCGCTCGATACGCCTTCAGTCGCGATGGTCACCGCCTCGCACAACGAGAATGGCTGGACCGGCGTCAAGATGGGTGCGGCGCGGCCGCTCACCTTCGGCCCGGAAGAGATGAGCGCGCTGAAGAGGATCGTGCTCAACGCAGACTTCGACCTCGCCGGCGGCGGCGCTTACGAATTCGTCTCCGGCTTTCGCGAAACCTATCTCGACGATCTGACCAGGGGAAAGCGGATATCGAGAAAGCTCAAGGTGGTCTGCGCCTGCGGCAACGGCACGGCCGGCGCCTTCGCGCCGGAAGCGCTTGCACGCCTCGGGTGCGAGGTGATCCCGCTCGATGTCGAGCTCGACCATGGCTTTCCGCGCTACAACCCGAATCCAGAGGACATGCAGATGCTGCATGCCATCAGCGAAAAGGTGCTGGAGACCGGTGCGGATGTCGGATTGGGCTTCGACGGCGACGGTGATCGCTGCGGCGTCGTCGACAATAAGGGCAACGAGATCTTCGCCGACAAGGTCGGCGTCATGCTCGCGCGCGACATCTCCAGTTTGCATCCGGGCTCGACCTTCGTCGTCGACGTCAAATCGACCGGACTGTTCGCTACCGATCATGTGCTCAAGGCGAACGGTGCCATCGCCGACTACTGGAAGACCGGCCATTCCTACATCAAGCGCCGCGTCACCGAACTCGGCGCCGTCGCGGGCTTCGAGAAGTCCGGCCATTTCTTCTTCAACCCGCCGATCGGCCGCGGCTATGACGACGGGCTGATCACGGCGATCGCCGTCTGCCAGATGCTCGACCGCAATCCGCAACGATCGATGGCCGATCTCTACCGCGCGCTGCCGCTGACCTATGGCACGCCGACCATGTCGGCGCACTGCGCCGACGAGGTGAAATACGGCGTGGTCGAGCGCGTCGTGGCCGATTTCCAGGCGATGCGGCGCGATGGCGATGATTTCGCCGGCCAGAAGATCGCGGCGCTGATCACCGTCAATGGCGTGCGTGTCGTCGCCGAGGACGGCACCTGGGGTCTGGTGCGCGCCTCCTCCAACAAGCCGGAGCTCGTCGTGGTGGTGGAGAGCCCGGTGTCGTCCGACCGGCGTCGGCAGATGTTCGAAGCCGTCGACGCCGTGCTGCGCCGCAATCCGGAAATCGGCGCCTACAACCAGACTTTTTAGCGCAGCGATCGAACGGTCAGCCGGCGGATGGAGCCCGTTCGAGGGCGCTCCAATCGAACGCTTTCGCCCAATCGGCAAAACTGTGCCAGCGCACCTCCGGGAAATCCTTGCGCAGAGCAGCGATGTCGACGTCGTAGCCGACGCGGTCGAACCATTCGAACATCGCAGCCGCATCCTCGCTCTGCTGGCGGGCCACGGCGATCGGGATTTCCTGATAGGTGATCGGCCGGCCGATAGCCTGTGACAGGATCCGCGCCTGCTCTTCGCCTGACAGCTCATCGCCTGCGAAATCGAAGCGCCTGCCGAACACGCTTTCACGCCGTTCGGCCAACGCCGTGACGAAGGCGCCGATATCCGCCAGCGCAACCAGTTGCAGAGGCCGTTTGGCGGGTAGCGCGAAGGCCTGGATGCCTTGGCTGAGCGCGCCGATCGACCATGGCGCGACGGCATTTTCCATGAAGGCGACCGGCGCACTGATCGTATGGGGAATGCCGAGCCCGGTGATGTGCCGCTCGACCAGATATTTGCTCTCGAAATGCGGGATGCCGGTCTTCTTGTCGGCGTCGGCGACAGAGGAATAGATCAGATGCCCGATGCCGGCAGCTTTCGCCGCGTCGGCGGCAATGATGCCCTGGCGGGTCTCCTCTTCCATCCCTGCCTCGTAGCTATTGCCCATCAGGAACATGGTGTCGACGCCCTTTGCTGCGTCGATAACCGAAGCCGCGTCGGCGAGATCGCCGGCAACAATGTTCGCGCCCGCCGATGCCAGTAGCCGGGCAGCATCGCTGTCCGGCCTGCGCGTCAGCGCTTTCACGCTGTGGCCCCTCGAAAGAAGGGCGCGCGCGACGGCGCCGCCCTGTTGGCCCGTCGCGCCGGTGACGAGAACGGTTCGTTTGCTGGTCATCTATCTGCTCCTTCGGTTTGCATGGAGCAAAGTTAGGGACTGTCAAATTGATGCATAATTGCCTATAATTGAGAAACTTTGTCCCATTGATGAATACAATGTTTGACCTTAACGACGTCGTCGTCTTCGCTCGTGTTGTGGAAGCCGGAAGCTTCACCGCAGCCGCGCGGCTGCTCGCCATGCCCAAGACGACGGTCAGCCGCCGTGTGGCCGCGCTCGAGCGCGAGGTCGGCGTCCGCCTGCTGCAGCGCACGACGCGCAGCCTCAGCATGACGGATGCCGGCCGCCTCTATTACGAGCAGAGCAGCCAGGCGCTGCGCACGATCGAGGAAGCAAATCTGCGTCTCGCCGAGGCAAGGGCGGAACCGACAGGCACCATCCGCATTTCTGCGCCCGTCGGTTTCGGCCCTTATTTTCTCAATCGTGCCGTCGTCGACTTTCTTGAGATGTACCCAAAAACCAAGGTCGAGCTTCGCCTCACCGACGAGAGGCTCAATCTTGTCGAGGATGGGATCGATGTTGCTTTCCGCACCGGGGTGCTCGAGGACTCGACCTTGATCGCCCGCAAGCTCGGCGCCACGCACAGACTGCTCTGCGCCAGTCCGGACTATCTGGCGCGCAATGGAGCGCCGGGCATGCCGGCGGACCTAGCTCGCCACGATTGCGTGATTGCCGGCCCTTCGGCGGTCAGCGCCCACTGGGTGCTGGACGGGCCGGATGGGCAGGAGACGGTCACAGTGACCGGACGCTTCGCTGCCAACGAGATGCAGGCGGTCGTCACCGCCGCCCTTGCCGGTTACGGCATCGCTCAAATCCCCAATGCAATAGCCGAAGGGCTGATAAGCGAGCGGCGGCTGCGCCGGGTTCTCGGCAGCCATACCACGCCTGCCGGCGGGCTTTATGTCCTTTATCCGAGCAGCCGCCATCTTTCGCCCTTGGTCAAGGCCTTTATCGATCTGGCAGCTGAGCGAATTTCCACCCGGTAAACACCGCTTAAAGCATCTGTGCTACCGGATCGGCCAACTTTGAGCGTGAGACCCGAATGAGCCAGCGCATCGTCAGTTTCGTCATGAGCGGCGGCGTCGGTTCGCGGCTATGGCCACTGTCGCGCGAGGACAATCCCAAGCAGTTCCATGACCTCTCCGGCGATGGCTCGATGCTGGCCAAGACGTTGCGCCGGCTAGCGGCTCGGCCCGAGGGCGAGACGCCGATCTTCCTGATCGCTTCGGAGCGCCACGCCGAGCGCGTCCATGCCGACCTTGCCGGCCTCGATCTCGCCGGCGGCGGTCCGCTTTTCGAGCCGACCGGGCGCAACACGGCGGCAGCCGTGGCGCTGGCGAGCCTGCGCACGCTCTCCGAATTTGGTGACGAGCTTGTTCTGGTGGTGCCCTCCGACCACGAGATCTCCACCGCGCGCCAGTTCTGGCAGAGCATTGAAGCGGGCGCTGCCGCTGCCAGTGCCGGCCGCCTGGTGGTGTTCGGCATCAAGCCGACGCAGCCCGAGACGGGCTATGGCTACATCGAAGTCGCCGCCGACCGGGACGGCGTGTTCGACGTCTCGCGCTTCGTCGAGAAGCCCGATCTTGCCACCGCGCAGACCTATCTCGATGCCGGCAATTTCTACTGGAACACCGGCATCTTCCTGTTTCGCGCCGGCGCCATGCGTGATGCCTTCGCCGCCTTCGAGCCGAACATCTGGCAGGCGACAGAAGTCGCCTATCACGCGGCGACCAGCGATCTTTCCGGCCTCTACATCCCGCTGGAGCTTTATTCGGCGATCCCGTCGACCTCGATCGACTACGCCATCATGGAGCGGGCCAAGGACATCGCCATGGTGCCGGCCGGCTTCCGCTGGAACGACCTCGGTTCCTGGCAGTCGCTGCTCGATGTCGGCCCGTCCGACAACAACGGTAATGTCATCCTCGGCGATGTCGTCGCCATCGATTGCGAGAACTCCTACATCCGCAGCGACGGCCGCCTGCTTTCGGCCATCGGCATGAAAGACGTCGCCATCGTCTCGACCGCCGACGCCACTTTCGTCGCGCCGGTCAGCCACAGCCAGCACGTCAAGAAGATCGTCGAGCAGCTGGAGAAATCCGGCCGGCTGGAAACGAGGTTCACGCCGGCGCATGACCGCGTCATCGAGAGCGGCGCCTGGCGGCGGCGCGTGCGCCACTGGCTGTTCGAGGAGACGCTGCCTTTGTGGTCGACCATCGGTGTCGACGATCGCCATGGCGGCTTCCATGAAGCGTTGGGCTTCGACGCCACGCCGCTGATGGAGCCCAAGCGCATGCGCACGCAGGCGCGCCAGGTCTATGCTTTCGCGGTCGCCAAGGAGCGCGGCTGGGACGGCCCCGCCGATCGGCTGATCGCGCATGGCATCGACTTCATGGCAGGTCGAGGTCGCACCGACAAAGGCGGCTGGGTGCGCACGCTCAACATCGACGGCTCAGTCGCCGATCCGGTCGAGGACGCCTACGACCATTCCTGCGTGCTGCTCGCGCTGGCGCACGCCCATATGTCGGGTCATCCCGAAGCCTTGCGGCTCGGCGAAGAGACCTTCGCCTTTCTCGACGCTCATCTTGAGGACAGCCGCATGACTGGCTTCCTCGAAACGTCCGACGGCGAGGGCGAGCGTCGCTCCAACCCGCACATGCATCTGCTCGAGGCTTTCCTTGCCTGGCACAAGGCCACCGGCGAGCGCGCCTATCTGCGCCGCGCCGCGCGCGTCATCGACCTCTTTCGCAGCCATTTCTTCGACGCCGAAAGCTGGACGCTGGGCGAGTATTTCGACGACGGCTGGAAGCCCGTGGCGGGCGAGAAGGGCGCCTGGACCGAGCCCGGCCACCATTTCGAATGGGCCTCGCTGCTCGTCGATTTTGCCGCCCGCAGCGGCCAGGCCGAGCTTACCGGCTTTGCCCGCAAGCTCTATGCCTCCGCCGTCGCCAACGGTCTCAACCGCGCCACCGGCCTTGCCTACGGCGCTGTCTCGCGCCAGGGCCTGCCGCTCGACCGCGTGTCGCGCAGCTGGCCGCAGGCGGAAGCGGTGAAGGCGGCGATCGCGCTCGACGGCTCGGGCGGGCCGGACGTCAAGCCCGAGATCGAGGCGCGTGTCGGCCGCCTCTTCCGCTGGCACATCGACCCGGCGCCGCTCGGCCTGTGGATCGACCGCATCGACGAGCGCGGCCGGTCACTGGCGACCGACGTGCCGGCGAGCATCTTCTACCACCTGGTCTATGCGCTGACGCAGTATCTGGACGGGACCGCGGAGAAGGGGTGAGGCGTCGAAGCTGCCAATCTCCCCCCTTGCGGGGGAGATGCCCGGCAGGGCAGAGGGGGGTGCTGTCCCGCCGACGTCCGTAATTTGTCAATCCTTCAGTAAGGCGCTGCCACGTCCCCGGTCTCGACATAGACCGCCTTGAGCTGCGAATAATGCGCCAGTGCTGCCAGCGAATTCTCCCGCCCGATCCCTGACTGCTTGACGCCGCCGAAGGGCATTTCCACCGGCGTCAGATTGTAGGCGTTGATCCAGCAGGTGCCGGCCTGCAACTCGGCGATCACCCGATGGGCGCGCGGCAGGTCGCGCGTGAACACGCCTGCCGCCAGGCCGAATTCGGTGTCGTTGGCGCGCTCGATCACTTCGTCCTCGCTGTCGAACTTCAGCACGCTCATCACCGGCCCGAATATTTCCTCGCGAGCGATACGCATGCCATCGGTGACATTGGTGAACACCGTCGGCTCGATGAAGAAGCCGCCCTCGAAGCCTTGCAGCGACGGCACGTTCCCGCCGCAGGCAAGCGTCGCCCCTTCCTGCTTGCCGGCGCCGATGTAGGAGACGACCTTGTCCTGCTGCGCCTTGTTGACCAACGGCCCCATATGCGTTTCCGGATCGAGCGGATCGCCGATGCGGATCTTCTTGGTGCGCTCGACCAATCGGTCGACGAAGCGGTCATGCAGGCCCTTCTGCACGAAGACCCGCGTGCCGTTGGAGCAGATCTGGCCGGTCGAATAGAAATTGCCGAGCATGGCGCCGCCGATGGCGTTTTCGAGATCGGCGTCGTCGAAGACGATCAGCGGCGACTTGCCGCCGAGCTCCATCGTCGCATGCTTCATCTTCGAGCCGGCAAGCGAGAGTACCTTGCGGCCTGTCGGCACCGAACCGGTCACCGAAACTTTTGCCACGACATCATGTCCGACGAGGCCGGCGCCGACATCGCCATAGCCTTGCACCACGTTGAACAGCCCGTCGGGCAGGCCCGCTTCGCTGTAGATCTCGGCCAGCGCCAGCGCTGAAAGCGGCGTGTTCTCCGATGGTTTGAACACCATGGCGTTGCCCATGGCCAGCGCCGGCGCCGACTTCCAGCCGGCGATCTGGATCGGATAGTTCCAGGCGCCGATGCCGACGCAAACACCGAGCGGCTCGCGCCTTGTATAGGCAAACGGTCCGCCGAGATCGATCATATCGCCGTTGAAGGCGGCGACCGCGCCTGCGAAATATTCGAGGCAATCGGCGGCCGAAGGCGCGTCTGCCACCAGCGTCTCCTGGATCGCCTTGCCGGTGTCGAGCGTCTCGATGCGGGCGAGATCGGTTTTGCGGGCGCGCAGGATGTCGGCGGCGCGGCGCAGGATGCGGCCGCGCTCGACCGGCTTCAGCCGCGCCCAGGCCGGCTGCGCGGCGCGTGCGGCCTCGATCGCCAGCTCCAGCACGTTCGGCGTCGCCGAATGCAGCGTGGCGATCGTCTCGCCCGTCGCCGGATAGATCACCGGCAGCGGCGCGCCGCCCTCGTCCTCGATATAGCGGCCGTTGACGTAATGCGATGCCGTCGGTTGGGCGCGCATGGCGGTTCTCCACTTCTCTTCGAGGGGCAGGGCGACCGCCCGGATCATGCGCTATCTGTCGGCCACCTGCCAGCGCGGATTGATCCATGGTTCCTGGTTGGACGGTGCCAGCGGCGTGCGGCCGAGGATGTGGTCGGACGCCTTCTCGCCGGTCATGATCGAGGGCGCGTTGAGATTGCCGTTGGTCACCCGCGGGAAGATCGAGGAGTCGGCGATGCGCAGGCCCTCGATGCCGATCACCCTGCATTCCGGATCGACGACGCTCGTCAGGTCGTCGGCGCGGCCCATCCTGCAGGTGCCGCAAGGGTGGTAGGCGCTCTCGGCATGGTCGCGGATGAAGGCGTCGAGCTCGTCGTCGGTCTGCACATGGTTGCCCGGCGAAATCTCCTTGCCGCGGAAAGCATCGAAGGCTTTCTGGCCAAAAATCTCGCGCGTCAGGCGGATGCAGTGGCGGAACTCGCTCCAGTCGTCCGGATGCGACATGTAGTTGAAGCGGATCACAGGCTTCGCTTTCGGGTCCGGCGAGCGCAGCGTCACCGAGCCGCGAGACTTGGACCGCATCGGCCCGACATGCGCCTGGAAGCCATGCGACTTCGCCGCCGCCTTGCCGTCGTAACGCACTGCGGCGGGAATAAAGTGATACTGGATGTCGGGATAATCGACGCCGGCCTGCGAGCGCACGAAGGCCGCGGCCTCGAAATGGTTGGTCGCGCCGAGGCCGGTCTTGAAGAACAGCCATTGCGCGCCGATCATCGCCTTGGAGAAGGGGTTGAGCACGGAGTTCAACGTGATCGGCTTGGTCGCTTCCTGCTGGATGTAGAGCTCCAGATGGTCCTGCAGATTGCTTCCGACGCCCGGCCGGTCGGCGACGACCTTTATGCCGTTTTCCTGCAGGTGCGCGCCCGGGCCGATGCCGGACAGCATCAGGATCTTCGGCGAATTGATCGAGGATGCCGCCACGATCACCTCACGTCGCGCCTTAACGACCTGAATCTGTTTGTTAGCTTCGATCTCGACACCTATGGCGCGTTGATTCTCGATCACCACACGTCGGGCGAAACCTTTGACCAGACTCACATTCTTTCGCCTGAGAGCCGGCTTCAGATAGGCATTCGCGGCCGACCAGCGGCGCCCGCCCAAAATGGTCTGCTCCATCGGCCCGAAGCCTTCCTGCTTCGATCCGTTATAGTCGTCCGTCAGCTCGAAACCGGCCTGGCGGCCGGCTTCCATGAAGGCACCGTAGAGCGGATTTTTGCGCGTGCCGCGCTGCACATGCAGCGGGCCGCTCTTGCCCCGCCAGCCGTCCTCGCCGCCGTCGGAATCCTCCATGCGCTTGAAATAGGGGAGCACGTCGGCGAAGCCCCAGCCGGCAGCACCTTGTTCAGCCCAGTGGTCGAAGTCGCGCGCATGGCCGCGCACATAGACCATGCCGTTGATCGAGGACGAGCCGCCGATGACCTTGCCGCGCGGCGTGGCAAGCACGCGGCCGCCGAGATGCGGTTCCGGCTCGCTGGCAAAACCCCAGTCATAGAGGCTCATGTTGAGCGGGATCGACAGCGCCGACGGCATCTGGATCAGCGGTCCGATATCGGTGCCGCCGAACTCGATGACGATCACCGAATGCTTGCCGTCTTCCGACAGCCGGTAGGCCATGGCCGAGCCGGCCGAGCCGGAGCCGATGATGACGAAATCCGCTTCAAGCATTGTTCATATGCGCCATAAAATCGGCCAGCGAGACATTGCCGCCGGTAGCCACAACCAGGACGGTCTTTCCCGTCACGTCGACTTTGCCCCCCAACAGAGCAGCGAGCGATGCCGCGCCCGAGGGCTCCAGCACCAGCTTCATCCGCTCGAATGCGATCTTCATCGCACGCCGCACCGCGGCGTCGTCGACGGTGACGCCGCGCACGCCGGCGGCACTCACCGCGGCGAAGGGCGCCTCGCCGGGCTTCCGCGCCATCAGCCCGTCGCAGATCGATTTCGGTCCGATCGGCATGGTCTCGATCGCGCCATGCGCCAGCGACGAGCCCATGCCGTTGAAGCCTTCAGGCTCGACGGCGATGATCTCCGTCGTCGGCGACAGGTAGTGGAAGGCGAGCGAGACGCCGCCGATCAGCCCGCCGCCGCCGACCGAGCAGAACACGAGATCGGCGTGAGCCTTCTTCGCCGCCAGCTGGTCGAGCGCTTCCAGCCCGGCGCCGGCCTGGCCGGCGACGATCTCGGGATCGTCGAAGGGATGCAGCAAGGTGAGGTACTCGGTCTCGGCGATCTCGCGCGCCTTGGCGGCCGCCACTTCCTCGCGGGCGCGATCGCCGTGATCGGTCAGCACCACCCGCGCGCCATAGCCGGCCGTGGCATCGCGCTTGGCGGCGGGCGCGTCGATCGGCATGACGATGGTGACGGGAATGCCGAGCGCCTGTCCGGCGGCCGCCAGCCCTTGCGCGAAATTGCCGGAGGAATAGGCGACGACGCCTTTCTTCGCTACGTCGGGCGACAGCCGCTTCAGTCGCCAATAGGCGCCGCGCACCTTGAAGGAGCCCGCCCATTGCAGCGACTCCGGCTTGACGAAGACGCGCGCCGCGCCCGTCTCCCTGGCGAGGGCGGCCGTCTCCAGCAGCGGCGTCACCTGCGTCGCCGTCGAGGTTGCGGCATAGGCCTGTTTCAGGTGGTCGAGGGTAGGGACGAGAATGTCAGCCATCATTCGCCTCGCGGATACCGTTTGCTCTCCTCGAGATTGTCGAGGTTCATGTGATTGCGCATGTAACGTTCCGATGCCTTCTGCAGCGGCTGGAAGTCCCAGGGGTAGTAGGCTCCGTTGCGCAGCGCCGGGTAGACCACCCAACGGCGCGCCTGGCTTTCGCGGACTGCGGCGTCGAAGCCGGCCATATCCCAGCGCGCCCGGACCTTGTCCATGAAAGCGGCCACCAGGGTGGCGTTCGCCGGATCGTCGGCCAGGTTGTCGCGTTCGAGCGGATCGGCTTCGAGATCGAACAGTTGCGGTGCGTCGAGCTCGCAATGAACGAACTTGTATTTGCCGTCGCGAATTGCGACTAGCGGCGCATATGAGCCTTCGGCGGCATATTCCATCAGCACCGGCGCGGTGCGTGCCTCGCCGCCAAGCAGGGGCAGGAGCGACTGGCCGTCGGTCCACGGCGTGATTGCCGCAATGTCGATGCCGGCGAGGTCGCAGAGCGTCGGCGTCACGTCGAGATTGGAAACCGGCGCCTCGATCAGGCCGGCCGGCACGCCCTTGCCGGCGATCATCAGCGGCACGCGCGCGGAACCCTCGAAGAAACTCATCTTGAACCACAGGCCGCGCTCGCCCAGCATGTCGCCGTGATCCGAGCAGAACAGGATGGTGGTGTCGTCGAGCATGCGGGTGCGCTTGAGAACGTCCAGAAGCTCGCCGAGCTTGTCGTCGACATAGGAAATATTGGCGAAGTAGCCGCGCCGGGAACGGCGCACCTGCTCGGGCGTGATCTCGAACGACGTATAATCGCTGGCGCGGTAGAGCCGCTGCGAGTGGGTATCCTGCTCGTCATGCGGGATGAACGGCGTTTCGGGATCGAGCGCCTGGCAGTTCTCGTAAAGATCCCAATACTGCTTGCGCGCGACATAGGGATCGTGCGGGTGGGACAGCGAAACGGTAAGGCACCAGGGCCGGCGGTCCGCATCGTCCTGCTCTCGCGACAGCTGGTAGAGCTTTTGCGTGGCGAGGAAGGTGACCTCGTCGTCATATTCCATCTGGTTCGTGGTCTCGGCGACGCCTGCGCCGGTGACCGAACCCAGATTGTGGTACCACCAGTCGATGCGCTCGCCGGGCTTGCGGTAGTCCGGCGTCCAGCCGAAATCGGCGGGATAGATGTCGGTGGTCAGCCGCTCCTCGAAGCCGTGCAACTGGTCCGGTCCGACGAAATGCATCTTGCCGGAGAGGCAGGTATAATAGCCAGCGCTGCGCAGGTGATGCGCGAAGGTCGGGATCGAGGAGGCGAATTCGGCCGCGTTGTCGTAGACCCTGGTGCGCGACGGCAATTGGCCGCTCATGAACGAGGCCCGGCCGGGCGCGCAGAGCGGCGAGGCCGTGTAGTTGTTGGCGAAGCGCGCCGAGCGGGCGGCCAGCGCCTTCAGATGCGGCACGTGCAGGAAATCCGCCGGGCCGTTTGGGAAGAGCGTGCCGTTGAGCTGATCGACCATGACGATCAGGAAATTGGGCCGTCGGGTCGTCAAGGCAGGCTCCGTCCGTTGAGCTTGGTTTCGAGATAGTCTTCGATGAGCGCGATCGCGGTCTGCGCGTTGGGCACGCCGTCCTTCAGCGCGCGCCGGATGTAGAGCCCGTCGATCAGCGCTGCCGTCGCTTCGGCGACGCGGTCCGCTTCGGCCTTCGGCAGGATGCCGGTCAGCCCGCTCATGAGGTTGGAATTGAGCCGCTTTGCATAGACGCGCAGCAGCCGCCGCAGGGCGGAAGACTGCTGCGCCTCGACATAGAAGGCGAGCCACGCGGCGATGATTTCGGCCTGGAACTGCTCGTCGGAGAAACTGACGGCGACCACGGCCGAGACGCGCTGGCGCGGGGTCGTTGCAAGGCGCAGCGCGCGCCTTGTGTCGGTGTTGAGTTCGGCAAGGATGTGCCGCATCGTCGCGAACAGCAGCTCGTCCTTGGCGCCGAAATAATGATGCGCCAGCGCCGACGACACGCCGGCGCGCCCGGCGATCTCCGACATCGTCACGTCCAGCGAACCGCGCTCGCCGATCGCCGAGATCGTCGCGTCGATGAGCGCCTTGCGGCGCAGCGGTTCCATTCCGATTTTCGGCATTTGGGGGATCCGGTTTCCGGCGAGATTATTTTTTATTGACGGATCAATCAATAAAAAAATCGACACTGGGATCAACCGATCGTGTCGCTCTGGCCCATCGTAAAGACTGGAAAAAAGTTCACTATTGAACAATATTGAATCACGTGCCGCGGCTGGATCGTGCTAGGCTGCGCGGCAAATGGAGGCTGCCATGACCGCATGCATCGTCGGCTGGGCGCATTCGCGCTTCGGCAAGCTCGAGGGCGAGACGCTGGAGGGCCTGATCACCAAGGTCGCCGTGGACGCGCTCGACCATGCCGGCATCGGTCCGGACGATGTCGACGAGATCGTGCTCGGCCATTTCAATGCGGGCTTTTCGCCGCAGGATTTCACCGCGAGCCTGGTGCTGCAGGCCGACGACCGGCTGCGCTTCAAGCCGGCGACGCGGGTCGAGAATGCCTGCGCCACCGGCTCGGCCGCGGTGAGACAAGGCATCCGCGCCATCGATGCCAGCGCCGCCCGCATCGTGCTGGTGGTCGGCGCCGAGCAGATGACGACCACGCCCGGCCCGGAGATCGGCAAGAACCTGCTCAAGGCCTCCTATCTGCCCGAGGATGGCGACACGCCGGCCGGCTTCGCCGGCGTCTTCGGCAAGATCGCCCAGGCCTATTTCCAGCGCTATGGCGACCAGTCGGACGCGCTTGCCATGATCGCCGCCAAGAACCACAAGAACGGTGTCGACAATCCTTATGCGCAGATGCGCAAGGACTTCGGCTACGAATTCTGCCGCCAGGAAAGCGAGAAGAACCCCTTCGTCGCCGGTCCGCTGAAGCGCACCGACTGCTCGCTGGTCTCGGACGGCGCGGCGGCGCTCGTGCTCACCGATACAGCGACCGCGCTCAAGATGCGTCGCGCCGTCACCTTCCGCGCCAACGAGCATGTCCAGGATTTCCTGCCGATGTCGAAGCGCGACATCCTTTCCTTCGAAGGCTGCGAGCGGGCCTGGGAGCAGGCGCTGAAGAAGGCCGGCGTCACGCTCGACGATCTCTCCTTCGTCGAGACGCATGACTGCTTCACCATTGCCGAGCTCATCGAATACGAGGCGATGGGGCTGGCCAAGCCCGGCGAGGGCGCGAAGCTCGCGATGGAGGGCGTAACGGCCAAGGACGGCCGCCTGCCGGTCAATCCCTCCGGCGGGCTGAAGGCGAAGGGCCACCCGATCGGCGCCACCGGCGTGTCGATGCATGTGCTGACAGCCATGCAGCTTACCGGCGAGGCCGGCGGCATCCAGGTGCCGGGTGCAAAACTCGGCGGCATCTTCAACATGGGCGGTGCTGCCGTCGCCAATTACGTTTCCATCCTCGACAGGATTCGCTAGAAGCAGCCCGCATTCCGCGGGAGAAAACATGGCAAATCCGGTTCTGGTCGAGGTCACGCGCGGCGCGATGGTCGAAAGCGCCCATCGCGGCGCGGTCTCTGTTTTCGATGCCGACGGCAAGTCCGTCTGGGAGATCGGCGACACGGAACGCCCGGTGTTTCCGCGCTCGGCCGTGAAGGCGATCCAGGCGCTGCCGCTGGTCGAAAGCGGCGCGGCTGACGCTTATGGCTTCGGCGACCGCGAACTCGCACTGGCCTGCGCTTCGCACTCAGGTGAACCGGCCCACGTCGAACTGGCCACCGCGATGCTCGCCAAGGCCGGTCTCGATAAAACAGCGCTCGAATGCGGCGCGCACTGGCCGTCGAGCCACGGTGCGACGATTGCGCTGGCTCGTGCCGGTGGCGCGCCGAATGCGCTGCACAACAACTGCTCCGGCAAGCATGCCGGTTTCCTGTGCACCTGCGTGCATTCCGGCATCGCCCATGGCGGCTACGTCAAGGCCGGCCATGCGCTGCAAGAGATGGTGCGCGACGCCATGGAATCGGTGACCGGCGCCGCTCATGACGTCGACCACTGCGGCACCGACGGCTGCTCGATCCCCACCTATGCCGTGCCGTTGAAGAGTTTTGCGCTGGGCTTTGCGCGTATGGCGACGGGCAGGGGCTTTGCGCCCGAACGCGCCAAGGCGGCGAAGCGGCTGCTCTCGGCCTGCATGGCCGAGCCGTTCCTGGTGGCCGGCACCGGCAAGGCGGATCTCGCGCTGATGCAGGCCGCGCCGGGCCGCATCTTCGTCAAGACCGGGGCCGAAGGCGTCTATTGCGCGGCACTGCCCGAACTTGGCCTCGGCATCGCTTTGAAATGCGACGACGGCGCCGGCAGAGGGGGGGAGGTGATGATCGCGGCGGTGCTCGCAAAACTGCTGCGCAGCGACGAAGCGCTCGCGGCAAAGCTCACCGGACTCGCCCGTCCGCCGGTCGAAAGCCGCATCGGCGCCAAGGTCGGCTCGCTGCGGCCGACGTCGGTTCTGACCTAGCGCGGACAATGCGACACGCATATGCTGTAGCGGCCTCCCCGGCGGACAGTTATCCCTTCTGAGCCATCTTCAGCGACAACACCAAAGTCATCGGATTTTTGGGGGAAGCCTGGAAGCCGTAGTGCTCATAAAACGCTTTGGCTTCGTCCGATATGGCATGAACCAAGAGACCGCGAATGCCGAGGATGGCTGCCGCTTGACCGGTCCGCAGCACCGCGTCCTGCAAAAGAGCGACGCCCAGACCCTTTCTCTGCCAGCTTAGATCGACACCCAAACGGCCAAGTACAGCCATGGGCACAGGATCGGGCATATTGCGTCGGATCGAACCGGGCGCGTCCGCCAGGTCAAGTCCGCCTGATGAAAGGCAATAATAACCGACAACGCGCGCGCTTTCTGCAATCACATAAGTTCTGGACGCTCCGCTGACTTGATTGGCGCGCGCCCGCCGTCGAAGCCATTGATCCAGGCTGTCGGTTCCGCTTTGAAAAAGGTCGAGTTCGTGACTATCGGCAAGAAGGGCTGGTGCCGATAGCATCAGTCCCGCCAAGGCTTGGGCGCATTCATCAGGCGGGAAAATCCTTCGCCGCTCGGTGGCCGATCGAGGATATCGAGATAATGCTGATAGCTTTCGGCATCGACCTTGACGAGCGTCTGGTCGAGCAGCGTGTCTTCGGCTGCACGGTAAGCGGCGTCGATCATGAAGTCGGAGCGGGTCTTCCCGCGTATCTTCGCGGCGCGATCGATCAGGATGCGGACATCCTCACGGATGCGCAGATTGACGAGCTTGGCGTGGGTGTCCTGGTTTTTCGGTGCCATGGCAATGAATCCTTCCGTCATCGATATAGCATATTTGCATACACAATGTGTATCTAAGTCGAGGCTGCCAATTTACGGCTAGGAGGCGAGAAGGATTGGCATCCGCAACCGACTACGCCGAATCCGTAATTGCTGACAGACGAGGTTGCCGCCAAAGATCCAGGCGCACATTATCGTGCCTGTGGCCTAGCTCACCTTGTTGCGCTCGACGGTCAGATGCGCATAACCCGTATCGCTTGACCGGGCGAGATCGCTGGTCACCGGGTCGGCCCAGCGCTGGCCGATGATGGCGCCGTTCGGTGCGCCGTCGATGACATTGTCGGAGATGACGGCAGTGCCGGAGCCTTCGACGACGCTGACGACGATGCCCGTGCCCGCCTTGCGGATGATGTTCCCCGTCGCCACCACATTGCGCAGATAGGGCCCCCAGCCAAGCAGCATGCCGTAGAGCGGCGCGTTCTCGACCACATTGCCGGAGACGGTGGTGTCGGCCTCGGCGCTGATGCCGACGCCGAAACCCGGCGGATCGGCGGTGTAGGGGCCAGTGGTCGAGAGGTTGCGCACGATATTGTTCGAGCACACTGCCATGCGGCCGCCCTCGTTGAAGTTGACTATCGAGATGCCGTTGGCAGCGCCGTCGACGAGATTGTTGCTGAGGATCGCGCCTTCGAAGGAGAACTCGGAATAGATCCCCGTTTCGCCCGAGCGCGAGCAGGTGTTGCCGGTGATCTGCAGATTGCTGGAGCTGTTGGCGCGGATCGCCGAGAAGGCGCAGTCCGAGACGATGTTGCCGGAGACGATGACATTGCCGGCCCGGAAGGCGTTGATGCCGTTGCCGTTCTGGCCGGTGCCGCCGCTCCTCGCGCCGATACGCTGCACGCGGTTGCCGCTGACGATGGTGCCATCCTCCGCCTGTTGCCAGCGATGCACCAGGATGCCGCCATTGGCGCAGTCGGACACGGTATTGCCCGAAATCTCCAGCCCGCCGGCCTCGACCGAGTAGATGCCGGCGTCCGCAGCACCGGAAATGTCGGAGCGGCCGACGCGGCCGGCGACATGCTCGAGCGCCAGTCCGTTCTTGCCGCTGCCCGTCACCTGGCAATTGTCGATGGCGAGATGGGCGACGCGGCGCAGATCGAGCAGCCCTTGCGTATAGTCGGCCAGCCAGCGGTTGCTGCCGTCGAGCACCAGCCCGCTGAGCTCGATATGCTCGGCCTGTTCGGCCATCATCAGGTGGCCGTTGCCGCCATAGACGATGCGGGTCGCGCCGGGCACGCCCGACAGGCGCACGCGCGCGGGCAGCTTCAGGTTGGAGACGAGATAGGTGCCGGGCGGCAGGAATATCGGCGCGTCGCGGTCGCTGGCTTCAGCGAGCATCTTGGCGAAGGTCTTGCTCTGGTCGTCCAGCGCGCCAGGCTGCACGCCGATCTCGATGGCATTGATCGAGCCGCGCATCGCGGTCTTCTCGATGCCGGGCAGCATCTTCGCCGACGCCTTGCCGGCAAAGAGACCGACGGCAGCGAGGCCGGCGGTCTGGGCAAGCAGCGTTCGTCTGTTCAACATCGGCACAGGTCCTGGCGTTTGCCTGATCTGTCGCAGGATTCGTGCCAGGCTGGTTCCCAGGCAAATCGCTTGTGCAGTTGTCGCGCCGGGCCTAAGTTCATTGCATGAGCAGAGCTTTCACGCGCGAAGAAGACAGCGAAAATGCCATCGCCGGCGTCGGCGAACGGCCGATCAGTTCGCACCGCAATCTGGTGACGGAGCGGGGGCTGGCGATGATCGAGGAGAATCTCGCGGATCTCCGCGATTTGATGGCCAAAGCCGAAAGGCGCGGCGACCGCGAGCGCCTTGCGGTGGTGTCGCGCGACCTGCGCTATTGGACCGCCCGGCGCGAGAGCGCCGAGCTTTCCGTGCCGGAGCCGGGCAGCGACGTGGTCCGCTTCGGCATGGGCGTCACGCTGGAAGGCGACGACGGCAAGAAGGTGCATTGGCGGATTGTCGGCGAGGACGAGGCCAACCCTTCGAAAGGAAGCATTTCCCACGTCTCACCAATGGCTGTGGCGTTGTTCGGCAAGAAGGTCGGCGAGGTCGTCAAGGTCAACGGCAAGGAATGGGAAATTGCCAAGCTCTCGGACAAGGCCGAGAACTAGTTCCCTAGCACAGAAATTTTGACCGGTCGGCTATGCTTGCGTTGGCAGGTCGCATGCCTTGGAGATTGGCCGAAACGCCCAACCCGTCGCCATCCTTGGGCGGAGCGGGAAGCGAAGCGTACCGCGTAGACCCAAGGATCCATGCCGTGACTTCAGAGCGCTGCTGCGATGCAGAATTCTGCTCCGCTGCACCCTTCGGTCAAGGTTACGGCATGGATCCCAGGGTCTCCGCGACGGAGCTGAGCTCCTGCCTCGCCCTGGGATGACGAGGTTGGGGAAGCTTCAGCTAATCTCCAGCGTTCGCTGATTTCACGGAAACGAACGGTGAAAATCTTGCCTGCCGACAGGTCTGCAACCTTTCAAAATCCCTGTGTCGACGAATTAGGCGGTAGCGTCTACTTTGCCAGCTTCTGCAATCCGACCGAGTATTTGTCCATGACATCGCGAGCGGCTCTCATCTGCCGCTTGAAGTTGTCATGCGCCGGCCTCACAATGATGCCGCCGTCAGTTTCGATGATCTGAAGCTGATCGCCCACCTGAAGATTCAAGCTGTCCAGCATTTCCCGTGGCACGATCACGGCTCCTGATCCGTCATCGAGCTTGTGAATGTTCGTTTTCACGGATGGCTTACCATTGGTTGCAGTAATTGCCATAATACAACCTTATCCGTAGTGCAATGTTCAGTCAGCCGCCAACAACCGATCCATCAGCCGGTCCGCCGCCTGTGGGATGACGGTTCCCGGCGGGAAGATTTCCGCCGCTCCAGCCTTCAGCACCGCGTCATAGTCCTGCGGCGGGATGACACCGCCGGCGACGATCAGCATGTCGCCATGGCCGAGTTTCTTCAGAGCGTCCTTGAGCTCGGGGATCAGCGTCAGGTGCCCGGCGGCGAGCGATGACGCGCCGATGATGTCGACGCCGTGTTGCACCGCCAACTTTGCGATCTCGTCCGGCGTCAGGAACATCGGCCCGACGGTGACGTCGAAGCCGAGGTCGGCGAAGGCGCTGGCGATCACCTTCTGGCCGCGGTCATGCCCGTCCTGGCCCATCTTGGCGACCAGGATGCGCGGCTTGCCGCCCGTCTTCTTCTCGAACGCCTCGATCTTGTCCTTGAGCCGGTCGACCGTCGGATTGTCGCCGAGCGCGTCGCGATAGACCCCGGAGATGGTCTGGACGGCGGCCGCATGGCGGCCGAACACCTTCTCCAGCGCCAGCGAGATCTCGCCCACGGTGGCGTTGGCGCGCGCGGCGCGGATCGCGAATTCCAGCAGGTTCTCGCCGCTCTCGGCAGCGCGGGTGAGGGCGGCCAGCGAGTCCTCCAGCGCCGCGACGTCGCGCGTGCCTTTCAGCCTCTGCAGCTTCGCCAATTGCCGGGCTTTCACCTCGGCATTGTCGATCTTCAGCACATCGACTTCGATATCGGCTTCCGGGCGATGCGCGTTGACGCCGACCAGCACCTGCTCGCCGGAATCGATGCGCGCCTGGGTGCGCGCGGCTGCTTCCTCGATGCGCAGCTTGGGAATGCCTTTCTCGATCGCCGCCGCCATGCCGCCGAGGCTTTCGACCTCCTCGATATGGGCGAGCGCGCGGGCCGCCAGGTCATGCGTCAGCCGCTCGACATAGGCCGAGCCGCCCCACGGATCGATCATTCGCGTGGTGCCGGATTCTTTCTGCAGGATGAGCTGCGTGTTGCGGGCGATGCGCGCCGAATGGTCGGTCGGCAGCGCCATCGCTTCGTCGAAGGAATTGGTGTGCAGCGACTGCGTATGCCCCTGCGTCGCCGCCATCGCCTCGATCATCGTCCGGGTGATGTTGTTGTAGGGGTCCTGCGCCGTCAGCGACCAGCCGGACGTCTGGCAATGGGTGCGCAGCGACAGCGAGCGCTCGTCCTTCGGCGCGAAATTCTTCTGCATCAGGCTCGACCAGAGCAGCCTTGCCGCCCGGAGCTTGGCGACCTCCATGAAGAAGTTCATGCCGATCGCCCAGAAGAAGGAAAGGCGCGGCGCGAAACGGTCGATGTCGAGTCTGGCGGCGACGCCAGCGCGTGCGTATTCAATGCCGTCGGCGATCGTGTAGGCGAGCTCGAGGTCGGCGGTCGCGCCGGCCTCCTGCATGTGGTAGCCGGAGATCGAGATCGAGTTGAACTTCGGCATGTGCCGCGAGGTGTAGGCAAAGATGTCCGACACGATCCGCATCGATGGTTTTGGCGGATAAATGTAGGTGTTGCGGACCATGAACTCCTTCAGGATGTCGTTCTGAATGGTTCCCGCCAGATCCTTTTGCTCGACGCCCTGTTCCTCTGCCGCCACGATGTATAAAGCCATGATCGGCAGCACCGCGCCGTTCATCGTCATCGACACCGTCATCTCATTGAGCGGGATGCCGTCGAACAGTTGCCGCATGTCGAGGATGGAATCGATCGCCACGCCCGCCATGCCGACATCGCCGGCGACGCGCGGATGGTCGCTGTCATAGCCGCGATGGGTGGCGAGGTCGAAGGCGACCGAAAGGCCCTTCTGTCCGGCGGCGAGGTTGCGCCGATAGAAGGCGTTGGATTCCTCGGCCGTCGAGAAGCCGGCATATTGCCGGATCGTCCAGGGCTGCTGGACATACATGGTCGGGTAGGGGCCGCGCACGAAGGGCGGCAGGCCGGGATAGGTATCGAGATTGGCGAGCCCCTTGAGATCGCCCTGGCCGTAAAGGTGTTTTACGGCGATGCCTTCCGGCGTCATCCGCTGGCCTTTGAGCTCGACCGGTGCGCGGCGCGGCGCCGACCAGCCGATCTGGCTGAAATCCGGGATCATGATCCGGCTCCGATCGACTGATCGATGCGCACTGGAAACAGCGGCTCGCATACCGCCACGCCCTCTGTCAGCGCGGGCCGGCGTTCGGCCGTCAATGTCTCGACCGGGCGCTCGCTGCCGGCGCGGAAAAGCGTCGTCCCGATAATGCCGCGTTCACCGGCCCGATAGGCGGCATTCCGCTTCGCGGCGGCCGTCTGCACGCGGTTCTGGATATAGCCCTGCTGCAGGCTGTTGAGCACGCCGCCCTCGGCCTCGATGCGCTGGAATTCTTCCCAGGCCGCGGCGCAAAGCTCGTCGGTCAAAGCCTCGACGGCGCCCGAGCCGCTTGCCGGATCGGCCACGTGATGGAGATGGCTCTCATGCGCCATGATCAACTGCGCATTGCGGGCGACGCGGCGAGCAAAACCGGCGGGCAATCCATGCGCAATGGTATGCGGCAGGATCGAGACGGAATCGGCGCCGCCGGTCGCCGCGGCGAAAGCGGCAACCGCGGTGCGCAGGATGTTGGTTTCCGGGTCTGCCATCGCCATCATGCGATAGGAGGTCTCGGCGTGGACGTTTGCCGTCGAGGCCGGGATCGAGCAGGCTTCCTGGATCCGCGCCCAGAGCGTGCGCAACGCCCGCACCTTGGCCATCGACAGGAACTGGTCCTGGTCGACGCTGAGGGCAAAGCCGATATAGGGCGCGGCATAGACCAGCGGCTGACGCGCCTTCTCGAACATCCTGAGATAGGAGACGGCTGACGCCATCATCGTGCCGAGTTCCTGCGCTTCGGTGGCACCGGCATTGTGGAAGACTCGGCCGTCGGCTTCGAGCAGCGCGCCCGGCACGCCCATCGAGAAGAAATGCGCCAGCGACTGCGGCATCGATTCCTGCAGCGCCTCGATCGAGGTGCGCAGCCGCCCGGTGCCGGCGAAGATCGCTGCCGGGTCGATGCCGAAGGAAAGGTTGAGCTTCGTCGGATCGGAGCGGCGCCGCGTCAGGAAGGCGAGCAGCCAGTCGGCCACGGCGCGGCTCCACGGATGCGCATCGATACGCACCTGCATGCGATTAAGCGGTACGCCGTCGAGCACCGTTTCCAGCGCCTCCGCCGTTCTGGGCAGGCCGTAGCCAAAAGCGTTCGGCGCGCCCTCGAAGACCAGCGACAGGCCGGTCGCGCCCTCAGCGATGTCCTCCAGCGCCTGGGCGCTGGCGCGGGCGATGTCCGGATCGTCGACGCGCTGGCTGACGATCCAGGGCGATTTCGGATTGGTGCGCACCAGCGGCTCGGCGCTGGCCGAGCGTTCGCTGAGCGGCTGGATTCGGATGCCGTCGTCGGTGTGCGAAACGAGCTTCTCCTCGAACGAGCCGCCGGCAAGCGCCTTTTCCGCCAGCGCCAGCCAGCGCTTGGCATCCGGGTTCGGAAGGTCGACATCCCTGGTCAAGGCGCCGGCGCCCATCGCACTCCTCATTTTCCCGTTCGCATCAGCCGGTCAAGCCAATCTAGGGCGCTGCGCCGGATATCACAATGCGGCATCCGTCGCGGCCGCCTTGCTGGCCGCTAGCCGATTGCCAAACATGCGCAAAATCCGCAAGCTTCGAAAGCTCAATTTCGGTTGCGGCGTCAATTTCGATGTCGGCCATTGCCGCTCGCCCATAGCGTTACTATACCTCGAACGAGGCTCGGGCTTTGACGGAACGGATTGCGGAGACTGGACATGGCCGACGACACCAGCATCTTCATCGGCGCCAGCCGCAAGCCTGACGATTCCTATCAGCGCGCCGAGGAGCTGCTGCTGCGCTACGGCAACCGCCACGGGCTGATCACCGGCGCCACCGGCACCGGCAAGACGGTCAGCCTGCAGGTCCTGGCCGAGGGCTTTTCCAACGCTGGCGTCCCGGTCGTCTGTGCCGACATCAAGGGCGACCTTTCCGGCATCGCCATGATGGGCGAGGCGAAGGACTTCCTGGTCAAGCGTGCCGAGCAGGTGAAGCTCGATCCTTACCAATTACAGGAATTCCCGGTCATCTTCTGGGACCTGTTCGGCGAGCAGGGCCACCCGATCCGCGCCACCATCTCGGAAATGGGGCCGCTTCTGTTGTCGCGGCTGATGAACCTCACCGAAGCGCAGGAAGGCGTCATGAACATCGCCTTCCGCATCGCCGACAAGGAGGGTCTGCTGCTGCTCGACCTCAAGGACTTGCAGGCGCTGCTCGCCAACATCGCCGAGCGTGCCGACGAGCTCAGCGCCCGCTACGGCAATGTCACCAAGCCTTCCGTCGGCGCCATCCAGCGCACTCTCCTGGTGCTGGAACAGCAGGGTGCCGCGAACTTCTTCGGCGAGCCGGCGCTGCGCATAGCCGATCTCATGCGCACCACGCGTGACGGCCGCGGCGCGGTCAGCGTTCTGGCCGCCGACAAGCTGATGATGAACCCCAGGCTCTACGCCACCTTCCTGCTCTGGCTGATGTCGGAGCTGTTCGAGGAACTGCCCGAGGTCGGCGATCTCGACCAGCCGAAGCTGGTCTTCTTCTTCGACGAGGCGCATCTGTTGTTCGAGGACGCGCCGAAGGTGCTGATCGACCGCGTCGAGCAGGTGGTGCGGCTGATCCGATCCAAGGGCGTCGGCGTCTTTTTCGTCACCCAGAACCCGCTCGACATTCCGGAAAAGGTGCTGGCTCAGCTCGGCAACCGCATCCAGCACGCGCTGCGCGCCTATACGCCGCGCGAGCAGCAGGCGGTGCGCACCGCCGCCGAGACCTTCCGGCCCAACCCCGACTTCGACTGCGCCACCGCGATTACCCAGCTCGCCACCGGCGAAGCCCTGGTCTCGATGCTGGAGGACAAGGGTGTGCCCGCCATGGTCCAGCGCACGCTGATCCGCCCGCCGTCGTCGCGGCTCGGGCCGATCACGCCGGCCGAGCGCAGCAAGATCATGGCCGAGAGCCCGGTCGCCGGCCAGTACGACCAGGTCGTCGACCGCGAATCGGCCTTCGAGATCCTGCAGAAGAAGGCGAAGGAAGCGCAGGACGCCGTGGCGCAGGCAAAGCAGGAAAACAGCGGCGGCTCGCGCTGGACCATTCCTGGCTTCGACGATGTCTTGGGAACGGGCAACCGGCGGTCTTCCAACCGCCAGACTGTCGCCGAAGCCGCCATCAAATCGGTGGTGCGTTCGGTCGGCTCCTCCGTCGGCCGCGCCATCGTGCGCGGCATCCTTGGCAGCCTGTCGAGGGGGCGCTAGGGCAATTCCAGGAAAAGTGTGACACGGTTTTCCGTCAGGAATTGCGCCAGAACAAAGAGATAGAGCGTTTCGCCGTTTCCGTGAAACGGTGAAATGCTCTAGCAGCGCCCCGCGACGGCCGACCGCCCCAACCTGGCCGGGTCGGACCGGCGCGGTTGCCATCAAGAGCGTTCATGACCGCCTCGGCCGTTCAACCACTTCGTTCCGCGAATCGAGCGCGCTGCCGGCGCGGAACTCCCAGCGGGGAAACGTCGCGCCTTGCTGCGACGGGGCGCATATTTGTGTCACCCGTTGTTACTCTTTGACGACCAAATCTTACCCCGCGACGATCGCTGAACGTCAGCATCATCTAAACTTTTCGCGAGGGAACTTTTTCCCTGCGGAACCGCAATTTCATGAAATACCGAGCGTGCCAAATCATGGCCTTTGACGTGCAGAAGCCGGGGGGCAAACTCGATAACCGACACCGCATGCGATCACGAATTATTGTGGCTGGGGAACCGAAAGCACCGTCTAAGGTTGGGCCAGGGCCGCGGGTGTTGGGCGTCAGGAGTCCGAATTGTCGCGTGACCACGATCTGCCAGCCTGGTTCTTGGAGATCCCGGCGGAGAGACGTCCGCTGCTGAACGCCAAAGGCGGGCTTTCGATGCGCGCCACCCGTCAGATCCTGAAGTTCCTGAACGAGAACTTTTCGCGAAAGCTTTCGCTCGCGGAAATGGCGGCCGTATGCGAGCTGTCACCCTACCATTTCGTCCGCGCTTTCTCGAAGACGTTCGGCGCCTCGCCGCATCAGTATGTCCTCGTTCTCCGCCTGGATTTTGCCGAAGAGCTGCTCGCCGACAGGCGCCTGTCGATCACGGACATCGCCGATTTGAGCGGGTTCTCGAGCCAGAGCCACTTCACCACCACGATGAAGAAATATCGCCACGTTACGCCCTTGCAGGTGCGGGAGAGGCGGCTTCGCGGCCAGGCGAATAAGTAAGAGAACACTAATTTAGCGATAGCGTTATTTTACGGGCCGGCTTATAGAAGGTATATCTAAAGTAATTTTGCGTTAACCTCCAGACGATCCGCTGGATGTTTTCGGATGAACAGCAATTTGTTGGAATACGAGACCCCGAAAAGCTGTCTTTCTGCAGCAAATCCGGTATTGGGATTCTCAGCTGGCTGCGGGGGCATATGCGCGACGATACGGCCATCGGTCGAAGCCTTTCCGAGGAGATCGGCTACTGGCTGGAGTCGGCATCCAGGACGCTTGAGAAACATTACGGAAGCGGCGTGCCGCTCGCCAAGCAGGATCTCCTGCTCGCCCATTACCTCTATGGCCTCACCGCCGCGGTTCACGCCGGCGACGAGCCAGCCGTCCATCTGGCGGCCGTGCGCACCTATCTCGAGCGGCTGATTCCCAAGGAGCGGGTCGCGACTGCGCTCACGGCCGTGCCCGAGGAGGGTGACGCCTGGCTCGAAAACACGCTCGATCGCGTCGAGGCGATCGGTGAAAAACAGGGCCATGCGCTGCTGGCGCGCGGCGCAGACGTCATTCCATTTTCGAGCAGAAACGCTTCGGCGGCAGGGTCGGCGGAACCTGTCGCCATCGAGCGCGACCCACCAAAGGAGGCATTCTCGCAATGAACGTCAGGCAAGGACGAACCATCCGGCGCCGATCGGGCAGCTTCACTGGAAACTGGGTTTCCGGCGCCGCCGAGACCCGCTCGCTCCGTCGTCGCCTGATGGCGGCGCTGCGCAAGGCGTATCGCGTGCTCGGCATGCGCCGCAGAGGCCTGGGGCTCGGAACGCTCGGTCTCTGCAAGGTGCTGACAGCGGCGCTGGCTACGTTCGCATTGGGCGGCATCGCCACGCCGGCGCTGGCGCAATATGCCGCCGGCGGCGGGTCGGCGACCGCTCCCGAGACCGTGGCGATCGGAAATGGCTCAACCGCCAGCCTTAACTGGGCCATAGCGCTCGGCTTCCAGGCTCAATCGACGGCGCAATACTCGGTCGCCATCGGCCGGACCGCATCGGCCACGGGCCCCGGCGGCGCGGTGGCGCTGGGCTCCGGCACGATCTCGAACAACGTCAATACAGTAGCGATCGGCGTCAACGCCAGTGCCACCAACGCCGGCGCCAGCGCCTTGGGCACCTTCGCCGTTGCTTCGGGAGGCAACTCCACCGCCGTCGGCGTCAGTTCGCTGGCCAGCGGCGGCACGTCGTTCGCCGGAGGCTGGGGGTCCCAGGCCACCGGGACGCGCGCCATCGCGATCGGGAGCCAGGCAGTCTCGTCGGGACTGGACACCGTTGCCCAAGGTACCAACACCATTGCAAACAGCCAAAATGCCATCGCTATCGGCTTCCAGTCGACCGCAACCGCGGTAAACGCCGTCTATCTCGGCGCGCGCACCGCCGCAGGAACGGGAGCGTTGGCCCAGAGCGCCATCGGCATCGGCACCGACGTGACGGCGTCTCAGGCTGACGCCATGGCGATTGGGCGCGCAAGCAAGGCGACCGGCGCCACCAGCATGGCGTTTGGTTTGCAGAGCCAAGCCACGGCGACCAATACCATCGCGGTTGGTCCCCAGGCGAATGCATCCGGCACAAACTCGGCAGCGCTTGGCAACGTCGCCACGGCTTCGGGCAATTTCGCGCTGGCCCTGGGCAATTCGGCCACGTCGAGCGGGGTAGGCTCGCTCGCGGCGGGCTCGGGAGCCCAAGCCACCGACGTCTCCACCACTGCCGTCGGCAACAACGCCGCGGCGACTGCCGCGAACGCAAGCGCGTTTGGACTGGGCGCCACGGCGGGTGGTGTAGACAGCACCGCGGTCGGCAGGTCCGCCAATGCGAGTGCGCAAAGCGCCATCGCCATGGGCACCACCTCAAAGGCGAGTGGCTCAGCCAGCACGGCGGTTGGCAACACGGCCGTTGCCAGCGGCGCAAACGCCTCCTCGTTCGGGTCTGGGGCGAGTGCGGCAGGAGACAATTCCCTCGCTGCCGGTGTCAGCGCCAACGCCGGCGGGAGCTCCAGCACCGCTCTCGGCATCGGCACCGTAGCCAGCGCCGACAATTCCACTGCCGTCGGACGTGAATCCCGCGCCACCGGATTCAACAGCACCGCGCTCGGCCGCGGCGCCCAAAGCAGCGCCCTGAACTCCATCTCTCTCGGCGCTGGGACGAGGGCGTCCGGGATAAACTCCGTCTATGTCGGCTCGAGCACTTTTGCAACGAGCGCCAGTGGAGCCAACGCCATCGGCATCGGCACGGATGTGACGGCATCTGCGGACGACGCCCTTGCGATGGGACGCGAGAGCCAGGCGACGGCAGCCAACGCCGTCGCGGTCGGTCTACAGTCGGCTGCGCTCTCCGCCGACTCCGTCGCCATCGGCACGGGCGCGACTACCGATGGCGGCAAGGCCGTGGCCATCGGCGCCGGCAACACCGCCTATGGCGACGGCGCGGTGGCCATCGGCGATCCGAGCTACGCCAGCGGCACCGGCGCCTTCACCGGCGGCGCCAACAACATCGCCAACAGCGACGGCACGGCGACCGCCACCGCCGCCAATATGGCCAACGGTGCCGTCGCCATCGGCAACAGCAACAAGGCGATCGGACAGGGCTCCGTGGCGCTGGGCAATGGCTCGACAGCGGGTGCCGCTGGCTTCGTCGGCAACGTCGCGCTGGGCAATGGCGCGACGGCAACGGCAAGTTCCGGGGACGTGGCCCTTGGCTCGGGCTCGGTGACCGCGACCGCGGTCGGCACCAGCGGCACGACCATCGGGAGCACGGCCTACAGCTTCGCCGGCACGAACCCGACGAGCACCGTCAGCGTCGGCGCGCTTGGCGCGGAGCGGACCATCACCAATGTCGCGGCAGGCCGGCTCAGCAACGCCTCGACCGATGCCATCAATGGCTCGCAGCTCTTCGCCACCAATCAGCAGGTGACGCAGAACACTACCGACATCAGCAATCTCAGCTCGTCGCTCACCAACATCAACACCGGCGCGGGTATCAAATATTTCCATGCCAATTCGACCTTGGTCGATTCCCAGGCGCTCGGGACGGATTCGGTCGCGATCGGCCCGAACGCGATCGCCAACAACGCCGGTGACGTGGCGATCGGCCTCAATTCCGCGTCCGGCACCACGACGGCGGTCGGCGGCACGACGATCGGCGGCGTGAACTACACGTTTGCCGGCGGGACGCCGGCCGGCGCGTTCTCGGTAGGCTCGGTGGGCGCCGAGCGCCAGATCCAGAATGTCGCGGCCGGGCAGCTGAACGGCTCCTCGACCGATGCCGTCAACGGCTCGCAGCTGTTCGCGACCAATCAGCAGGTGACGCAGAACACGACCGATATCGCTGCCAACACCGCCGACATCACCAATCTCGGCAACACCATCAACAACATAAACACCGGCGGCGGCATCAAGTATTTCCACGCCAATTCGACACTTGCCGATTCGCAGGCGCTCGGAACGGATTCCGTCGCGGTCGGCCCGAACGCCATAGCCAACAATGCCGGTGACGTGGCGATCGGCCTCAATTCCGCGTCCGGCACCACGACTGCGGTCGGCGGCACGACGATCGGCGGCGTGAACTACACGTTCGCCGGCGGGACGCCGGCCGGTGCTTTCTCGGTCGGCTCGGTGGGCGCCGAGCGCCAGATCCAGAACGTCGCGGCCGGGCAGTTGAGCGGCTCCTCGACCGATGCCGTCAACGGCTCGCAACTCTTCGCCACCAACCAGCAGGTGACGCAGAACACGACCGATATCGCCGCCAACACCGCCGACATCACCACTCTCGGCAACACGATCAACAATTTTGCCGGCGACACCTCGACGGCCTACACCGACGCCAACGGCGATGGCATCCGCTATGTGCGAACGAACGACAGCACCCTGCCGGTCACCGACGCCTTCGCTCAAGGGGTCGGCTCCTCCGCCCTCGGCTACCAGGCGACCGCCTCCGTCGGCGACGCGCTGGCGCTCGGCCGCGGCACCCAGGCCACCGTCCTTGGCGGCGTGGCGCTTGGCGCCGGCTCGGTCTCGGATCGCGCGGTCGCACCCGTATCGGGATCGATCCTCTCCGGCACCGGCCTCATTCCCTACAACACCGCGGATATGACCCTGCTTGGCGCCGTCTCGGTCGGCACGTCCACTTCCTATCGCCAGATCACCAACGTGGCGGACGGCACCGAGGACCAGGACGCGGTGACACTGCGCCAGTTGAAGGGGGCGCTGAGCTCCTTCGCGGTGACGGGAACCATGTACTTCCACGCCAATTCTGCCGCCTCCGACTCCCTTGCGGTCGGGGTCGACTCGGTTGCGATCGGCCCGCGCACCACGGTCAACGGCGACAACGGCATCGGCATGGGCAACGGCGCCATCGTGCAGCAAACGGCGCCGGGCGGCATCGCCATCGGCCAGACGGCGACCGTAAACCAGGCCGACAGCATCGCGCTCGGCACCAACTCGACCGCCAACGGCGCCCAGTCCATGGCGCTCGGCGCCGGCGCCACGGCCAACGAGCCGGGCAGCGTCGCTCTCGGCGCGGGCTCGACCACGGCGGCGGCGGTTGCCACCACCGGGACCACGATCAACGGCGTCAACTACACGTTTGCCGGAACAGCTCCGACCAGCACCGTCAGCGTGGGCACCGTTGGCAACGAGCGCACCGTCACCAATGTCGCGGCGGGCAGGATCAGCGACACTTCGACGGACGCCATCAACGGCAGCCAGCTTTACGCGACCAACCAGGCGGTCGAAGCCGTGCAGGGGAGTGTCGGCGATTTGAATGAGTTCGCGGTCCAGTACGACAAGAACCCGGACGGCACCAAGTCCAACTCGCTGACCCTGACCGGCGGCGACCCGAGCGCGCCGGTGATCATCCACAATGTCGGCGCCGGCACCGCCGACACCGATGCGGTCAACGTGCTGCAGCTCAACAACGGGCTGGCGACAACGTTCGACAACTCCAAGACCTACACCAATCAGGTGGCGGCAACGACGCTCCAGCAGGCAAACGCCTATACGGACTCCAAGCTCAGCCAGCTCAACATGGACATGGGCGAGGCCCGCGGCGAGGCGCGCCAGGCAGCTGCGATCGGCCTGGCCGCCGCTTCGCTGCGTTATGACGATCGTCCCGGCAAGCTGAGCGTCGCGGCCGGCGGCGGCTACTGGCGCGGCGAGGGGGCTGTCGCCTTCGGCGCCGGGTACACCAGCGAGGACGGGCGCGCCCGGGCAAACGTGTCCGGCACGACAGCAGGCGGGCACTGGGGCGTCGGCGCGGGTGTCAGCTTTACTCTGAACTGACGCTGCCATGGTCAAGCAAGCAGTCTTTGTTGTCGCGATGTGCATGACTTGCCTGGTCCTGTCCGGCCCGCACGGGGTCGGACAGGAGCAGGCCCCGTCAGGCTATCGGATAAAGCCTTCGGAGGTCGCCGTGCCACCGGACGTAAAGCTCGGCGAATATCAACGGACCACGCGTCCGTTCGAGAACTGGACATTGATCTGCGACGAGAACCTGCAGGCCAGGAAGAGGGTGTGCAACATCAGCCAGTCCTTCATCGATCAGGCCCAGGCGCTGGTGTTCAGTTGGTCGCTCGCGGCGGACGACAAAGGCAAGCCCTTCATGATATTGCGAGCTCCGAGCGCGACAGGCGCGGGAAGCAAGCTTTCGCTCAAATTTGCCGGCCGCAAGCAGCCGGTGGACGTTCAGCTGCAGGCCTGCGACGCCTCGGTCTGCGTCGGCTACGTGCCCGTAGGCCCGGTCCTTCGAGAGCAGATCGGCAAGGAGACCACTGTCCAGGTTTCCTACTCCCTGCCGTCGGGAGCGACCGTCAGTCTCGATGCTCCGTTCAAGGGGCTGAAGTCCGCCCTCTCGACCATCAAATAGAAAGACTTGTCGATGACCCGCCAATCCATCGAAGATCGAATCCTGACACGCTCTCAGCCCGTTCCGCTGCCGGAGCCGCCGGCAAGCCCGCCGACGCCGCGCTCGTCGGTATGGCGGCTGCTGCGAAACACCGCGCTGTTCGGCGCGTTCGCTGTCCTGGTCGCGGCGGCGGTCATCCTGTCGTTCCGCTTATACCCTACGCTTGGGACACTCGTCGCCGGCACGGCCTCGGCGCAAGCGCAGGCGCCCGCCCAGGGCAAGCCCGCGCAAGCTGCGCCGGCAGATGCCTCGGCGAACAAGACGCCGTTTCAGGCGCATGTGAGCCAGGCAGGCTTGCACACCTGCGCCAATCTCTTTGCCACGCTCGGGCAGGCTCTGACCGCCGGATCGACCTATGCGATCCAGACGCAATGGGACAACACCTCGCCCGATACCCACGCCGTGCAGGCCGTCGCCGGAATGAGCTACGACCTGCCGGACTACAAGACGCAGGCCGCCGGCGTCGTCTTTGCCTCGCCCGTCGGCCAGACCTGCGAGGGCGGCTTCGTGCGCGTGGCGCCTTTCCAGAAGTCTTGCCAGGAAGTCGCGCAGACCCTGCCGAAGGGCAGCGTTGCGGCGGAGAATCTTTCCAACACCATGCTTTTCAACCTGGCCAACAATGGCGGCCAGGCCTTGCTGGTCCCGACCGGAAACACCTGCATCGTCGTTTCGGTCGCACGCCTGGGCGGATAGCGGCCCGAGACCACGATGGATTGCTGAATGCTGCAACCTGGAGCACGAGAATGCTGATCGATCGCCGCCTTTCATTGCCGCTGCTTGCGGCGCTCGCAGGGCTTACGATTGCAAGCCATGCGGCGGACCTGGTGGCGCCGCCGCCGGCGCCGACCTGCGAGGAAAAGGGCATCTGGGGCGCGATCGCCTATTCGCCGGGCGACGGCCGGCACGGCTTCTTCTGGGGCGCTGACAAGCGGCAGGAAGCGGAGGACATCGCGATCAAATATTGCGAGAATGCGAATGGCGCGGGCTGCAGGGTGGTCGAGGTGTTCCGCAACCATCGCCATTGGGACGACGATGACGGCACCGGCTATCCCTATGAGCACTGCGCGGCTCTGTCGGTCGGCAAGAGCCGCGGCGCGGCAACCCCGTTCTGGGGCGCCGCGTCGGCCACGACCCGCCGCGAAGCCGAGGACAAGGCCACGGCGCAGTGCGGAGGCGAGGGGAAGGAGTGCAAGATCCGCGAGTGGGTGTGCACCTGAGCGTCGACTGCCGCCGGCCCTATAGATGGTCGGCTAGATGTTCTCGCGCGTGTAGATGTCGAAGGGCAGGATGGTCGTCACGTTGCCGGCCTCCTTCGGTGTGGAGACGGCGCGCACCATGCCGGCCAATGCCTCCTGCGCCATCCGCGCGAGCGGGTGCGAGATGACGAATGTCAGCGTGCCGTCGAGCAGCCCGGCACGGGTCACATCCATGAGCTCATAGGCCGACGACGACCAGCTTGCCGGCCCGACCGGTCGAGCGAAGCGCCGCGATCGCGCCGGTCACACCGCCGCCGGCGATATAGAGGCCGGCGAGATCCGGGTTCTCGGCGATCAGCTTCTCCGTCATCTCTTGCGCTATGGCCCTGGATTCGAAGGTCAGCACCGGTTCGAGCAGGGTAAAGCCAGGCGCGTGCTCGCGAAAATAGGAACGGAAGCCGCTCTCGTTCATTTCCTGGCAGCGGTAGCGGTGGCTGCCGATGAGGATCCCGAGCTTGCCCGGCGCGCGGCAGACATTTTCGAATACCCAGGCCGCGGTGCGCCCGACTTTCCAGTTGTCTAGTCCCACATAGTGGACCTCGCCTGTCGCGGAGATCTGCGAGATCAGCGCGAAGACCGGCACGTTGTGCGCCTGCAAGGTGTCGATCGCCTGCGTGACCAGGGGATGCACCGCCGCGACCACGCCGATGGCGTCGCACTCCTCGCCGAGCGTCAACATGCGCGACGCGATGTTCTGCGGCGAGAGATCGTCGAGGAATTCGGTGCGCACTTCGATCTCGCAGTCCGCGATCGCCTCTGCACCCAGGCGCAGCGCCTCGGCCACATTGCGGTAGAATGCGCGGCCGGGCTGGTGCAGCAGGAAGCCGAACCTGTAGCGCGGCCGCGCCGCCGCCACGCGGGCCCTCAGCGCGCCCATGCCGTAGAAGCCGATCTGCTGCGCCGCCAGCATGACGCGCTCGCGCGTACCTTGCCGGACGGCTTCCGAACCGCTGAGCACGCGGTTCACCGTTGCCACGGAAACCTTCGCTTCGCTTGCCACATCCCTGATCGTCGGGCGCTTCCGCTGATCCATTTCATCTCATCCAGGCACCAAGCATGACACAAAAATATCATGCGCGAAGCAGTTTTGACACGAATGATACAAATACTTTGGAATAAACATTCTATTCTTGATTCATTTTGGATCAAGATGATTATCAATGCAACGCAAGCAAGGCGGCATCGCCGGCTGACGGATAGCTAAAGCAGGAAGAGAAAGCGCTTCGACCCCCGCCTGAAGCGGAGGAAGCCCTTTCGCGCGGCCATCCTTGCCGGCGTTGCGGACGGAGGAGGCCCTTGATGGACGATCTCGCATACGGCAAGCGCGACAAGCGCGGGGATTGGAAGCCGAACCGGCGCCTCGAGGTCGCGCCGTTCTGGAGCTGGCCGCTGAAGCTGCCGAAAGTGCTCGCCTGGCTGCCGGGCTATTTCTGGCCGTGGAACGCCTTCCATATGGCGACCGCGCTGCTCTACTGGTTCTACATCGTCCCCGATGTCGAGACGATGAAGACGATCGGCTGGGGCTGGGCGCTGTGGCTCTACGCCGTCAACGCGGCTGCGATCTTCGTCTTCTACGGCGTTTTCGAGCTGCGCTATTACATCCAGCGGGCTCAGGCGACACGTTTCAAGTACAACCACAAATTCCCGGGCGACACGCCGTCGGACGTCTTCTGGTTCCAGAGCCAGAACCTCGACAATTTCCTGCGTTCCTTCTTCATCACCATCCCGCTATGGACCGTCGTCGAAGTGCTTTTCCTGTGGTGCTTCGCCAATGGCTTCGTGCCGTGGGTGAGCTGGCAGGAACACCCCTATTACCTCACCTTGCTGGTGCTGGTCGCGCCCGCCATCCACGAGGTGCACTTCTTCTTCATCCATCGCCTGATCCATTGGGGCCCGCTCTATCGCTGGATCCATTCGGTCCACCACAATTCGATCAACCCGTCGCCCTGGTCGTCGCTCTCCATGCATCCGGTGGAAGGGTTCCTCTACCACGCGGTCGCCTTCTGGCACCTCGTCATCCCGTCAAACCCGATCGTCGCGCTGTTCCAGCTGCATGTAGCGGGCTTCGGCGCGGTCAACGGACATCTCGGCTTCGAGAAGTTCGAACTGACGGAGAATATGAGCCTCGATAGCCATGCCTATGCGCATTACCTGCACCACAAATATTTCGAGGTGAACTACGGCGGCGACGGCCTGATCCCGCTCGATAGGTGGTTCGGCACCTGGCACGACGGCACCAAGGAGGGCGAGGCCCTGATGGACGCCCGTTTCCAGAAAAAGAGGGAGCGCGTGAACGCCCGGGCCTGAGCCCGGCGGGCCACCGATCATGCAGCGCGCGGACCGGGAGGGAAGCGCTCGCAGAGGCAGCAGTTTCAAAACCCGTCGAAGGACGGCAAATGGGAGGAGAGAAAATGAAGCGTATCACCAAATTCCTGGCGGCTTTCATGCTGGCGGGCGCAGCGGCAACGGCAGCCACATCGGCCATGGCCGAAGGCGCGAAAATCTTCGTCATCGGCGGCAAGGCCGACGATCCGTTCTGGTCGAAGGTCAAAAAGGGTGCAGACGACGCCGGCAAGGTCGCCGAGCTGACAGGAGGATCGGTTACTTGGCTCGGGCCCCAGAACTACGACAATTTGGGTCCGGACGCAGCCAAGCTCATCCGGACCGCGCTTAGCCAGAATCCAAGCGCTATCGTCGGGCCGGACTGGGTACCCGAAGCCATGGACGACGCGTTCAAGGAAGTCGTTGCCGCTGGCGTGCCGCTCATCATCTACAATTCCGGCGGCATGGACGCCGCCAAGCGCCTTGGCGCCATGAACTATGTCGGCAACGAGGAATACGCGGCCGGTCTCGGCGGCGGCACATACTACGGCAGCCATGGCGCCAAGAACGTGCTGTGCGTCAACACCTTGCCAGGGGCCACCAACACCGAAGACCGTTGCAAGGGCATTGCCGACGCAATCGCCAAGAGCGGGGGCAAGTCGAGCCAGTTGCCACTGCCGTCCTCGAGCTTCGGCAATCCGACCGCGGTCGCCGAGGCGATCAAGGCCGCCGTGCTGAAGGACAACGCCATTGACGGTGTCATCACAATTAGCGCGGGCGATGCCAACAGCGCTGCCAATGCCATCAGCCAGGCCAATGTCGGCGACAAGGTGAAGCTCGCTTCCTTCGACATGGACGAGACCGGCCTGCAGCGCATCAAGGACGGCAAGCAGTCGTTCGCGATCGACCAGCAGCCTTACCTGCAAGGCTACCTCGCAGTGTCGCTGCTCAATGGGCTCGTCAACTATGGGCTCGACCTGCCGACGAAGCCGGTGCTGACCGGACCAGGGATCGTCGACGCCTCCAATGTCGACGCGACATTGGCGGGTGCCGCCGCCGGTGCCCGTTAACGCTCATGGACGAACGGCCGGCCCGGGGGCCGGCCGCCGCCCCGCGCGCTCAAGTCACAACGCCAGGGACATAAGATGAAATCCCAAGCCCTTGACCAAGCTGCCCAGGCAGCGACTGCGCCGCATACCCCGAATTCTTCGATGCCATCGCTCGGCAGCCTCGTGCGGCGCCCCGAAGTCGGCTCGCTGATCGGGATGATCGCCGTGCTCGTCTTCTTCTCGATCTTTGGCGGTGCCAATTTCCTCGCGGCGGGCGGTGCTGCGAGCTGGCTCAACGTCGCTGCGGAACTCGGCATCATCGCGTTGCCGGTGGGGCTTTTGATGATCGCTGGACATCTCGACCTTTCGGTCGGCTCGATGGTTCCGGCCAGTTCGATGACCATCGCCATAATTTCGGGCCACTACGACGCGCCGATCCTGGTCGGCATCCTGGCCTCTCTCGGGCTTGGGCTGGCTATCGGCTTCATCAACGGGCTGCTGGTGATCCGCACCAAGGTGCCGTCATTCGTCGTGACCCTCGCGACGCTGTTCGCCCTGGCCGGCCTGACGCTTGGAATCTCAGTCATCCTGACCGGCAGCACCAGCGTCGCATTGAAGAGCGGACCGGTCGCCAAGCTCCTGCTGGGCGATTATCTCGGCGGCAAGTTCGAGGTCACCCTCTTCTGGTGGATCGCTTCCATCCTGGTTGTCGGGTTCGTCCTCAACCTCTCACGCTTCGGAAACTGGATCCTGGCTATGGGCGGCGATGCAGTGAGCGCCCGCAACGCGGGCATCCCGACAGACCGGCTCACCATCGCTCTGTTCATGAGCAGCGGCCTATGCGCAGCCTTTGTCGGCATGTCGCAGGCGATCCTCTACAACAGCGCTCAGGTGGCCGCCGGCCAGTCCTTCATCTTCAACTCGATCATCGCGGTGGTCATCGGCGGTGTGCTGCTCACCGGCGGATATGGCTCGGTGGTCGGCATCGTGCTCGGCACGCTGACCTTCGCCATTGTCAACCAGGGCATTTTCTACACCGGCTTCGACGCCAACTGGGCGAGCTTGATCATCGGTGTGCTGCTGCTGGCGGCCGTGCTCATGAACAACACCTTCCGCACCATGGCGCTTACCTATGCTCCGCGCAGCAAGGCGAGGACACGCTGATGACGACGCCCCTGCTCAAGCTGACCGGAATCAACAAGTCGTTCGGTCCGGTCGACGTCCTCCACGACATCTCGCTCGACGTTTACAAGGGTGAGGTGCTTTGCCTGCTGGGCGACAATGGCGCCGGCAAGTCGACACTGATCAAGATCTTCTCCGGCGTCCACAAGCCGACATCTGGCGAGATGGAGATGGACGGCAAGGCGGTCGCGTTCGACAGCCCACGCGACGCCAGTGACCATGGCATCGCCACCGTGCATCAGTTTGGTGGGACGTTCCCGTTGATGAGCATCGGCCGCTCCTTTTTTATAGGCGCCGAACCGACAAGGCGCTGGGGCCCGCTCACAATCTACGACCGCAAGCGCGCCAACGAGATCGCAGTCACCGAAATGCGCCAGCTCGGCATCACCCGCATCGACGACGGGGATCGCCTTGTCGGCGGACTGTCGGGCGGCGAGCGACAGGCGCTGGCGATCGCCCGCGCGGTGCATTTCGGCGCCAGCGTGCTTATTCTCGACGAACCGACTGCGGCCCTCGGCGTCAAGGAGGCGGCCCACGTTCTACGCATCATTCTGCAGGCCCGGAAGAAGGGCATCGCCGTCATCTTCATCACGCACAACGTCGTCCATGCGCTGACAGTCGGCGACCACTTCGCCGTCCTCATCAGGGGCGCCAAGGCCGCCGATTTCCGAAAGGGCGAGAAAAGCCGCGAAGCAGTCACCGACTTGATGGCCGGCGGCGAGCAGATGGCAGAACTCGAAGCCGAGATCGAGAGTTTCGCCGCCATGCAAGGCGAGCATGCATGAACTAGTTGAAGACGCCCACCTCCTCCACGGGCATCTTCCCTCGCGGCCGGCGCGATCAAGCGTCCCGCCGGCCGCTCTTCGACCAGCAGGGACAAATGGCAGGCAGACAATGGCAATGTGGATCGACGCCTGCGCGACGGAGGATATCGAGGAAGAGGACGTCATCCGCTTCGATCATGGCGACCGGACATTCGCCATCTACCGCAGTCCGGAGGATGACTACTTCTGCACCGACGGCCTGTGCACGCATGAAAAAGTGCATCTTTCAGACGGGCTCGTGATGGAACAAGATCGAATGCCCGAAGCATAACGGCGTCTTCGACTATCGCACCGGCGAGGCCTTGCGCGCGCCGGTCTGCGTGAACCTCAAAACCTACCGAACCAAGGTCGAAAACGGCCGCGTGCATATCGAGATCTGACATGTCCGAGACTTTCACTCTTGCCGCCTGTGCCGAAATGCTGTGGCGCGACCGGCCGATGGAATTCCGCGTCAAGCGCCTGACCGAATTGGGCTTCCAGGTTGGCCTCTGGAACTGGCCGGATCACGACCTCGCGATGCTGGAAAAATCCGGCGCCACCTTCTCGATCATGAACGGCTATCTGCGCGGCCGGCTCGCCGATGACGAGGGCGCGGCCGAATTGTTGAAGACGGCAAAGGAGACGGCCGCTGTCGGCAAGCGCCTCGGCGTCGCGCGGCTCAACCTGCATGGCACCAGCCTGGGCGAGGGCGGCTTGCCGGTCACGCCTTACGAGACGGTCACTGGCGCGATGTGGCTCAAGGCGCGCGATACGCTGAACCGCATCGCCGATCTTGCCGAGGCGGAGGCCGTCACCTTCACGCTGGAGAATCTGAACCTGCCGCTCGATCATCCCGGCGTGCCGTTCGCGCGCGCCGAGGACACGCTGGCGCTGGTATCGAGCGTCGATCGGCCGGGCCTTCGCCTCAACCTCGACCTCTATCACGCGCAGATCGGCGAGGGGAACCTGATCGAGCTCTGCCGCGCCTCTCTGCCCTGGATCGGCGAGATCCAGGTCGCGGACGTGCCGGGACGGCTGGAGCCCGGCACCGGCGAGATCAACTATCGCGGCATTGCCCGCGCGCTTAAGGACATGGGCTATCGAGGGCCGGTCGGGATGGAGGCGTTTGCCTCCGGCGATTCTGAAGCCGCGCTTGAAGCCTTCCGCAACGCTTTCACCATCTGAGGAAACAAAATGGTCACCAAGAATAACCGGCCGACCGTCGCCGACATCCGCGCAATGAAGGCGCGCGGACAAAAGATCTCGATGCTCTATGTCACCAGCCTCGAAGAAGCGGCGGCGGCGAACGCCGCCGGTGTCGATATGCTGTCGATCGAGGGCCGTTTCTTCTCAGCGGAAATGCGCGAGGCCGCTGGACGCTGCTTCGTCCAGGTCGGGCTTCCTTATGGGCCGGCTGGCGATCTGGTTTCGGCGGACGACTATCTGAGCGCTGCCTATCACTTCATGCGCATGGGCGGCGACTGCTTCTACTGCGCCGCCTCGCGCGATATCCAGAAGACGCTGTGCGACAACGCCGTGCCGGTCGTTGCCCATGTCGGCCTGATCCCCTCGCAATGCACCTGGACCGGCGGCTTCAAGGCGGTCGCCAGGACAGCCGAGAGCGCGCGGGCGGTTTGGGATCATGTCAAGCGCCTCGAGGCCATCGGTTGTTTCGGCGCCGAGCTGGAGGTCGTGCCGGACCGGATCGCCGAGCTGATCACCCGCAATACGCCGATGATCATGCTCGGCATGGGCGCGGGACCGCATGCCGATGCGCAGTATCAGTTCAGCGAGGACGTGCTCGGCCACACGGCTGGCCACAGGCCGCGCCACGCCAAGACCTATCGCAACTTCGCAGCGGAGTTCGAACGGCTGCAGCGCGAGCGCATCGCCGCCTATCGCGAGTTCATCGCCGACGTGCGGACCGGCGCCTATCCCGAGCCGCAGCATGTCGTCTCAATCACCGATGAGGAGCTTTCCGCTTTCAGGGCGTCCCTGGATCTTTGATGTAAGCCTGGCCCGGCAATCAGAGGGCAGGGCGCTTGGCTATGGCAAGGCCGATGCCGAGCGCGATCATCGCGCCGCCGGACGCTTCTCGCAGGCGGCGTATCACGCTGGTGCGTCCAGCCGCGCCTTCCCTGATGCGGCTGGCCGCGAAAGCGACCACGACATCGGCAAGGGTGTTTAGCGTTACCGATACGAAGCCCAGGGCCATAAACTGTAGGGCGACGTGGCCGGCGCCCAGATTCACGAACTGCGGGATGAAGGCCAGGAAGAAGGCGGCCGTCTTCGGGTTCAACGCCTCGACCAGCACCCCTTCGCGAAACGCTCGGCCCGCGCCGAGCGTGGGCGCAGCCGCGCTGCCGTCCAGCATTGTCTTTGCCTCGCGGCGGGCGGACTGGAAGGTGCGAAAGCCGAGCCAGACGAGGTAGATGGCGCCGATCAGCTTCAGCGCCGTGAACAGTTCCGCACTTGCAAGCACGATTGCCGAAACGCCCAGGCTGCCGGCAAGCACATGAACCATGCCGCCCAGGCCCGTCCCGAAACTGGAGGCAATGCCTTCCGCGCGTCCTCCGGCGAGCGTGCGTGCGGCGACGTAGAAGATGCCTGGCCCGGGCGTGATGGCGAGCAGCAATGCCGCGGCGAAGTACAAGGCGAACTGTGTCAGATCCGGCATGATGGGCTCGGCTTAAAGCGGACGGGATCGGGTGTCACGACGGGATGAGAGGGGCGACCCCGCGGTCGGAGGGCCGGTCGCTCGCCGCCAGACCTGACACGACACCGGCGCGATCTGCAGCGTTGCGATTCTGGCTCATCTTGCGCTTGCCTTCCAGCCTCGTGATCGGCATGCGCAGGCCGACAATGCCTCTCAATTGCGCCTGGATGAAATCCGGCGGCGCGTCGGAGACGGCCCAGGGCGAGGCGCGCCCACTTTCGTGGAGATTGGTCAGGCGCGTGACGACGTCGAGCAGCCTGTCGGCATCCTCGAAGAATTCGACCGCCCCGTGGACATGGACGGCGACATAGTTCCAGGTGGGCACCACCTTTCCGGTTTCCTGCTTGGTCTGGTACCAGGCCGGCGTCACATAGGCGTCCGGCCCCATGAAGATCGCCAGGCCGTCGCCCAGAGGCGGAATGCGCCACTGCGGATTTGCCTTCGCTACATGGCCATAGATCACGCCATGCTCGCCCTCGCTCTCGTCGAGGAAAAGCGGCAATGGCGTCGCCAGCGGCCCGTCCGCCGTGGCGGTGACCAGCGTCGCCAGCCGCGCGGCACGGATCGTTGCCCTCAGGCTTTCCTTGTCGGCGTCGCGGAAGGCGGGCGGTATGTACATGGCGAAACTCCTTGCATCGCATGGAAAGATGCCGGAAAGCTGGCTTGCTTGAAACATCCAGTTTTGAGGGTTTTCGGTGGTCCAGTTGGAACAAGATGGTGTCGCGCGCCGGATCATCGCGGCGATCAAGGCGCAGATCCACAGCGGCGGCTACCAGCCCGGCGACCGCCTGCCGTCGACGCGGGCCTTCGCCGCCGAATGGGGCGCGTCGCGAACCACCGTGACGGCCGCCTATAACCAGCTCGACGCCGAAGGCTATCTGATCATCCGGCAGGGCGCGCGTGCGATCGTTGCTCCGGGGCTGGAGAGAGCGTCAGGGGGGGCGCCCATCGCGAGCGATTCGCCCCGGAACCTCTCGGCATTCGCCCGCCGCCTGCTGGCTCTGCCTCCGCCGGCGGAACAGCAGCCGGCCAAGGTCGCGGATTTCCGCTATGGCGACCTGTCCGGAGCGGACTTCCCGGTGCTGGCCTGGCGGCGGGCGTCGAACAAGGCCATTCTCCGGCGCGCCGCGCGGCTGCGCTATGGCGATCCGCAGGGATCCTCCGTTCTGCGCAACGCGCTTCAGGCCTATCTCTGGCGCGCCCGCGGCATCAGTTGCGCGCCGGACCAGATCGTCATCGTCAATGGATCGCAGCAAGGGCTCGACCTTTGCGCGCGGCTGCTGCTCGACCCTGGCGATCCGTTCGTGATCGAGAATCCGGGCTATCTGCTCGCACGCCATGCCTTCGTGGCGGCAGGCGGTATTGCGATGCCCGTTGCGGTCGACGCGGACGGGCTAAGGACGGATGCACTGCCGCCGGCCCGTCTGGCTTATGTGACGCCGTCGCATCAGTTCCCGCTCGGCGGCGTGCTTTCGGCGACGCGGCGGCGCTCCCTCCTGGCCTGGGCCACGGCATCAGGCGCCTACATTGTCGAAGACGACTATGATGGCGAATACCGTCACGACATCGCCCCCATCCCGCCTCTGCAGACGCTCGATCAAGACTCGGTCATCTATGTCGGCACGCTGTCGAAGACGCTCTCGCCAACCTTGCGGCTCGGCTATCTCGTCGTCCCTGCAAGCCTGCGTCGGGCGTTCAGCGAAGCAAAGCGCCTTACCGACCGGCATGCTCCGATGCTGGAGCAGGACGCGTTGGCCGACCTGCTGGCGAGCGGAGCCTACGAGCGTCACGTCCGCAGCATCCGCAGGAAAAACGCCGAGCGCAGGGAGGTCCTGCTGCAGGCGTTGGCCGATCATCTGGGGCCAAGGGTCGTCGTCGCGGGAGCCGAAACCGGACTGCACGTCGTTGCCTGGATGAACGGCATCGCCGCCGAGCGCGAGCCGGCGATCATCGCGGCGGCGCGCGCCGCCGGGATCGGCCTCTATCCCGTGTCGCCGCTCTATGATCCGAGCGAGCCGCGACCTGGAACGGCCGGCTTCATCCTCGGTTACGCCGGGCTCGACACGGAGGCGCTGCGGCGCGGCGTTGCGGTGCTGGCGACGCTGTTGGCCGAGCACCGCTAAGGCAGCTCAGAAGATCTCGTTGGTCATCCGCCTTACCGGACCGAGCAGGATCGAGCCGGTCGGCACGCCGTTGTCGATCGGTATGGCTCGGCGCTCCGGCATGTCCGCCACGGGCTCGCCGATATCGGCCGTCACGACGACCGGCGATTTGTTCGGCACGCGGTCGTAGAGGTCGATGATGTCCTGGTTGATCAGCCGCACGCAGCCCGAGGAGACCGACTTGCCGATCGACCACCATTCCGGCGAGCCGTGCAGGCGATAGAGCGTGTCCTGGTTGCCCTGGAACAAATAGAGCGCGCGGGCGCCGAGCGGGTTCTTCAATCCGCCCGTCATGCCGCCGTTCTTGGCGCTGTATTGCGTCAGTTCCGGCTGGCGCGCGACCATCTCGTCCGGCGGCGTCCATTTCGGCCACTTCTGCTTCCACTGGACGACCGCATCGCCCGACCATTCGAAGCCGGCGCGGCCGAGGCCGACACCGTAGCGGATCGCTTGGCCGCCCTCACGCACCAGATAGAGGAAGTGGTTGGTGGTATCGACCACGATCGTGCCCGGCCGCTGTCCGGTCGGATCGGGAACGATCTGGCGCAAGAATCTGTGATCGATCTTGTTCACCGGGATGGCCGGCAGGTCGAAGCCGTTGTCCGACATCGCGCCATACATCGTCTCGTAATCGCCGAGCGGCGGCTCGACATAGGCCGGCGGTGGCGGCTGGACCGGTTCGGGACCTGGACCGGTGGTGGAGCAGGCGGAAACCGCGGCCGAAGCGGCGCCAAGGGCTGTGAGATTGAGGAAGCCGCGGCGGCTGATGCGGAAGGAAGCGTCTGACATGATTGCCTTTTCTAGGTCTTAATTCGCAAGAAAGCATGAATCCGCAGGCTGGCCGCCGGCGGTTCCAATAACAGTCGGCGGTGATAGGCGGTTCCAATTCTGACCTCAGGGTGGACAAACAAAGGCGAAGCTGTGACCGCGACACATCTGTTGCCCTGCAGCAACAGGAGGGTCAGACGTCCCCCAAAAGGCCTTCGAGCGAGGGCAGGATCAGCCCCGGCGGAAAGTCCCGGTATTCGTCCGGCTGGTCGGTGCGATTGATCCAGACGGTGCGGAAGCCGAACCTGGTGGCGCCCGCGACGTCCCAGCGGTTGGAGGACTGGAAGGACACCGCCCCCGGATAGAGCCGCCAGCCGGTGACCACCATGTCGTAGACCGAGGGATCGGTCTTGAAGCGCTTGATCTCATCGACCGAGAAGACGTCGTCCAGGATCTGGTCCAGCGCCGCGGATTTCACCGCCGCACGCAACATTTCCGGCGACCCGTTGGACAGGATCGCGAGCTTCGCGCCGGATGCTTTCAGCGCTTTCAGCACCGCCGGCACTTCCGGATAGCAGTCGAGCCGCCAATAGGCTTCGAGCAGCCTTGCTCTTAGCGTCGGATCGGCCGAGGGCACCTTCTTCAGCGCGAAATCCAGCGCCTGCTCCGTGAGCTGCCAGAAATCGGCGTAGGCGCCCATCAGCGTCCGGACCCAGGAATATTCGAGCTGCTTGGCGCGCCAGATTTCGGAGAGAAGTTGGCCGTCAGGCCCGATCTCGCCGGCATGGCGTCGCACGGCGGCGTGCACGTCGAACAACGTGCCATAGGCGTCGAAGACATAGGCCGCATGATGCATGAGGAGAAGTTTTGCGGCGCGCCGGGGCGCAGCGCAAGCAATGATTGAGGTCAAGTGCCTCTGGCCTCAACGATTTTTACCGATGTTGGTTGACGCCGGCTGTCAAAGCATCGTCCTATGGCGGCCTGAAATCATCCAAATGGACGGCAAACGATGACTCTGGCGGCGGCGGCGCAGTCCGCGACATGGACCTATGTGGACGGCGACTGGTATGAGGGCAACGTCGCCATTCTCGGACCGCGCAGCCATGCCATGTGGCTGGGCACCAGCGTGTTCGACGGCGCCCGCTGGTTCGAAGGCGTGGCGCCAGATCTCGATCGTCACGCCGCGCGCGTCAACGCCTCGGCGATCGCGCTCGGCCTGAAGCCTTCCATGACGACGGAGCAGATTGTCGGGCTGACCTGGGATGGCATGAAGAAATTCGACGGCAAGACCGCCGTCTATATCAGGCCGATGTACTGGGCCGAGCATGGCGGCTATATGGGCGTGCCGGCGGACCCGTCCTCGACCCGCTTCTGTCTTTGCCTCTACGAATCGCCGATGATTCCGCCTTCCGGCTTTTCGATCGGCGTCTCGCCGTTCCGGCGGCCGACCATCGAGACGATGCCGACCAACGCCAAGGCCGGCTGCCTCTATCCCAACAACGGCCGCGCTATCCTCGAGGCCAAGATGCGCGGCTTCGACAACGCGCTGGTGCTGGATATGCTGGGCAATGTCGCCGAAACCGGCACCTCCAATATTTTCCTGGTCAAGGACGGCCATGTGATGACGCCGGCCGCGAACGGCACCTTCCTTTCCGGCATCACCCGCTCGCGCACGATCAACCTGCTCGGCGACTACGGCTTCAGGACCACCGAGAAGGCATTGTCGATCCGCGATTTCCTCGAAGCGGACGAGATCTTCTCGACCGGCAACCATTCGAAGGTGGTGCCGGTCACCCGCATTGAGGACCGCAACCTTCAGCCCGGACCGGTGGCCAAGAAGGCGCGCGAACTCTACTGGGATTGGGCGCATTCGACTTCCGCCGCCTGAGCCGATAAAAAGGCGATCGGCGCTTCGTTCTGGAGTTGCCCCAACCCATTCCAGACCTATCTTAGTTCGGTAGTTTCACCGGATTTTTTCCACGAGGGAGTACCATCCATGGCTTTTGAGTTGCCCGCTTTGCCTTACGACTATGAGGCCCTGCAGCCTTACATGTCGAAGGAGACGCTGGAGTATCACCACGACAAGCACCACAAGGCCTATGTCGACAACGGCAACAAGCTGGCCGCCGAGGCTGGAATGGGCGACCTTTCGGTCGAAGAGGTCGTGAAGCAGTCCTTCGGCAAGAATGCCGGGCTCTTCAACAATGCCGCCCAGCACTACAACCACATCCACTTCTGGAAATGGATGAAGAAGGGCGGCGGCGGCAACAAGCTGCCGGGGGCGCTGCAGAAGGCCGTCGATGCCGATCTCGGCGGCTACGACAAGTTCAAGGCGGACTTCGTCGCCGCCGGCACCACCCAGTTCGGCTCCGGCTGGGCGTGGCTCTCGGTCAAGGATGGCAAGCTCGCGATCTCGAAGACTCCAAACGGCGAGAACCCGCTGGTCCATGGCGCTTCGCCGATCCTCGGCGTCGACGTGTGGGAACACTCCTATTACATCGATTATCGCAACGCGCGGCCGAAGTATCTCGAAGCCTTCGTCGATAGCCTGATCAACTGGGACTATGTCCTGGAGCTATACGAGAAGGTAAAAGGCTGATATATTTGACGAAAAGCCCCGGCATGCCGGGGCTTTTCTTTTTCTGCCGACACACGAGATTGATCACGATCGCGAAAATCGTGACGGCACCGGGGGAATATTCCCACGGTCAGGTCCGTTAACGTCCAGTCGCGAATTTTCTTCACCACGGAGCCAATCGAATGAGAAAGCTTGTCCTCGCCATCTCTATGCTCGCTATTGCCGTTTCGGCCGCTTTTGCCGATCCGATCAAGGATCGCCAGGCCCTGATGAAGGAGCGCGGCAAGCTCGCCGGCCAGTTGTCCAAGGTGGTCAAGGGCGAGGAGGATTTCGACGCGGCCGCGGTGCTGACGACACTTAAGGCCTTGCAGGCCAATGCCGAAAAATTCGATGCCGAGACGCTGTTCCCGGCCGGCAGCGACAAGGGCGACACCACGGCCGCGCCCAAGATCTGGGAAGACAAGGCCGGCTTCAATACGGCAGAGGACAAGCTGCTGACCCACGTCAAGGCCGCGGTCGCTTCCCCGCCGGCCGACGCCGATGCGCTGAAGGCGCAGCTCAACACGATCGGCGGCGACTGCGGCACCTGCCATCAGACCTACAGGATCAAGAAGGGCTGACAGTCGGCCATGGGCTGGCTGAGGAAACTCATCGGCACCGTCGTCGTTCTGGGCGGCGCCGGCGCGGTCGCCGGCTGGGCGCTGTCAGCGCCCGTCAGGCTTGATGCCGCGACCGTAGCGCAGCTCAGCCCCGGTGACGCGGCCAAGGGCAAGCGCATCTTCTATGCCGGCGGCTGCACCTCCTGCCATGCCAAACCGGGGTCCAAGGGTGATGCCCGCCTGGAGCTTGCCGGCGGGCTGGAGCTGAAGACGCCGTTCGGCATCTTCGTGCCGCCCAACATCTCGCAGGATGCGGGGGACGGCATCGGCGCCTGGAGCGAGGAAGACTTCGCCAATGCGATGCTGAAGGGCGTTTCGCCCTCCGGCGAGCATTTTTATCCGGCCTTTCCCTATGCCTCATATGCACGCATGAAGCCGGCCGATGTCGCCGACCTCTATGCCTTCATGAAGACGCTGCCGGCGGTCGCCGGCAAGGCGCCTGACCACAAACTCTCCTTCCCCTTCAACATCCGTCGCGGCATTGGCCTCTGGAAGTGGCTCTATCTCAGCCCCGGACCGGTGATCGTCTTGCCTGACGGCGCGCCGGACAAGGTGCTGGCCGGCCGCTATCTGGTCGAGGGGCCCGGCCATTGCGGCGAATGCCACACGCCGCGCGACTTTGCCGGCGGCTTCAAGAAGGCCGAGTGGCTGGCGGGCGCCGTGGCCGCCGAAGGCTCCGGCGTCATGCCCAACATCACCCCGCAGGGCGGCACCAAGGATTGGTCGGAGGCCGACATCGCCAACTATCTCGAAACCGGCTTCACGCCGGATTTCGATTCCGTCGGCGGCGCCATGGTCGACGTGCAGCGCAACATCGCGCAATTGACAGCCGACGACCGCGCCGCGATCGCCGCCTATCTCAAGGCCGTCCCGCCGCACCCCAATGGCTATCCGGCGCGCAAGAAGCCAGCGGGCTGATTTGATGCGTATTGCCCAATTCATGCTGCGGTTGGAGCACGGCAAACGACCGCATATTAGTTGACTTAAATAATCATGTATTATAGGCGCTTCGGCCAGTTTCCAGGCGGACCGAAGCTTGCCCATGCACTCTCTCGACCTTGTGTCCGAATTCGCCCGTGGCGAACAGCGCGCAGCATTTCTCTTCGCTGATGGACGAAGTCTCTCCTATGCGGAGCTCGACGACCTTGCGCGGCGCTTCGCTACACGGCTGGGGCAGGGGGGAAAGCAGCTCGTGGCTATCTCGGCGGAAGCCTCCGAGCATGCGGTCGTCGCCTATCTTGGAGCTTTGCGGGCGGGCCATGCGGTGGCCATGCTGCCGCCTTGCGACAGCCGGCTCTGGGAAGATTTCCTGGCAGCCTTCCAGCCGGATTTCACCTACCGGCCACTCGACGGCCGCTGGCGTCTCGTCAGGGAGGCGCAGCGCGCACGAGACGCTGAGCCGCTGTACCCCGATCTCGCGCTGCTACTGATGACATCCGGCAGCTCGGGCGCCGGCAAGGCGGTCAGGCTTTCCTATGGCAATATCGAGGCCAATGCGCGCTCGATTGCGGCCTATCTCGAACTCTCTTCGAACGATCGGGCCGCTCTCGTGCTGCCGCTCCACTATTCCTACGGGCTGTCGGTCCTCAACTCGCATCTGATTGCGGGCGCCAGCGTCCTCTTCCCCGGCATCTCGATCATGGACGGCGATTTCCTCAGAGTGATCGCCGACGGCGGCTGCACGAATCTGTCCGGCGTTCCGTATTCCTACGAACTCTTGGAAAGGGCGCGTTTTCGCGACGCTGAACTCAGGACATTGCGGACGATGACGGTGGCGGGCGGACAGCTCCGCCCCGACCTTATCCGCCTCTACAGGGATCACATGCGTGCCCGGGGCGGCCGCTTCTTCGTCATGTATGGCCAGACCGAGGCGACGGCGCGCATCGCTTTCGTACCGCCCGAGAGCCTTTCCGACAGGGAGGGGCGCATCGGCGTGGCCATCCCGGGCGGCAGCCTTGGCATCGCGATGCCGGAGGAGAGCCGATCAGGCGATCGGGTATTCCGGGAGAGCTCGTCTATCGCGGTCCGAACGTAATGATGGGTTACGGCGCGCAGCGTTGCGATCTGGTGCGCGGTGCCGAGGTCGAGACCCTGAACACCGGTGATATCGCCGTACGGGACGAGCACGGGTTCTTCCGCATCGTCGGGCGCAAGAGCCGCTTTGCCAAGATTGCCGGCCTCAGGATCGGCTTCGATATCATGGAGCAGGCGCTGGAGCGCGCGGGCATTGCGGCCGCGGTGCTCGGCGACGATCGAGGGTTGCAGGCCTATGTGATCGGCGCCGGCTCGGTGGGGAGGGCACAGTCTATCCTTGCCGAAGTCAGTCGCTTGCCCGCCAATCTGGTTCGCGTTGCCACGCGCGGCGACTTCCCCAGACTTGCCTCGGGCAAGATCGACTATACCTGCCTCCAGCGCGAGATGTTGCAAGGACGGGCGGAAATCCGCTCCGAAAGGGGCGGCGTGCTTGGTGCCTATGCCCGCGTGTTCTACCCGCTCTCCGTCGGCCGCAACGACAGCTTTGTCTCTCTCGGCGGAGATTCCCTTCGCTTTCTGCAATTGGCTCTGGAACTCGAGCGGCTTGGCTTGGAACTGCCGGACGGCTGGGAACGGCTAAGCGTCGCAGAATTGACAAATCTTCATGCGGCGGAGCGACCTCTCATGCGCAGGCAGGCAAGCGAGATGCCTGTCGATTTGGTGCTGAGGGTCATGGCGATCCTTCTGGTGGTCGTGCATCACGAGACGCTGTGGCCTATCCCCGGCGGCTCCGGCGTCATGATGCTGCTTGTCGGCTACAGTCTTGCGCGTTTCCAGTCGGTCCATTTCCTTGCCGGTCGAATCCGGCACGCGCTGAAACCTGCGATCGGTGTCCTGATTCCGCATTTTCTCATTGTCGCCGCTTACGCCGTCGCCTGGCAGGCGGCCCCCTGGGCCTCGATGACCCTTACTGGCAACTTCGGCTATGCCGAACCGGATCGTCACGAGATGATCCCGTATCTCTACTGGTTCATCGAGGCCTCTGCGCAGACGCTTCTGGTCTTCGCTCTCATCTTCGCCATTCCGGTTTTACGCAAGTTGGCCCGAGCTCGACCCTTCGCCTTCTCGCTTGGCCTTTTGGTGTTTGCCGCTGCCGCGCGCTTTTCAGTCCCATTGTTCGTCGACTTAGGCAGCCGCCAGATCTTCGCGATCTACTGGGTCTTCCACCTTGCTGTCTTTGGTTGGTGCGCCGGTTTGGCCGACACTCCCGCCAGAAAGCTCGTCGTGACCGCGTTTGCCGCCGCTGTGCTGGGCTATCTAGCCTTTTGGGAGTCGGTCTGGCTGGGGACGACGGTCAAGTATTTGATGATCTTCACCGCGCTTTCGGTTCTTCTTTACCTACCGCGTGTTCGCTTGTCAGCCGGGGTAGGGCGGGTGGTTACACAGGTCGCGGTCGCGGCTTTCCCGATCTACCTGTTCCACCGCTTCGTCCCGGAGCTTTTGATGGCGCCCGTCGCAGGCCGGCTGCCGGCTCCGGGCTTCAAACTGCTTGCGATTACCGGCGGCGTCGCTTTAGGCATCATCGCCGGCAAAGCCTTGGCAGGCATTCGAAACCTGCGCGGCAGATTGGCCATGGGACGCCAGCCGGAATTGCTCTCTGCGTAAGACGCGCCGTCCGCGGTCGCACTTGAACCGCTCCGACTACGGGTGGCGGTCGCCCAGGAAGTCGAAGCCGTTCTCGAAAAAGTGGTTGTAGTCACAGGTCAGTTCCTCGCCGGGCGCGATGTCGCGCAGCGCGTAGGTTTCCTCGGGCGAGGAGACGTCGCAATTCGGCTCGTCCGCATGGTTCATGTAGCGCGCATCGTCCGCCTCGAAGACGATGTAGTTCGGGTCGCGCCGGTCCGGATAGGAGTAGCGATCGAGGTAGGACTTCACCGGGCCGCTTTCGTTCTCATAGGTGTCGACGGGAATGCGCCGGTCGAACCTTGGGTCGAGCTTCCAGATCAGCGCGCCCTTTGGAATGCGGTGTTTGGCGAAGACGCCGATGCCCTGGATGGGCGATTTGTCGAGATAGACGTCGACGAGCAGCATGACGAACCCTGCGAATGACAGATGGCGCGACCCAGAAAGGCCGCGACCAAAAACGACGGCGCATTGCGTAGCGCGTGGCCCTTGCGATTGCGAGGGAAAAATCAGGCCTTGCCGGTCACTTTCAAGGCAAAGGCGTAGATGTACGCGATCTCCTCCAGCCGGGAGAACCGGCCCGAGGCGCCGGCATGGCCGGACTCCATGTTGATCTTGAACAGCACCGGATTGTCGCCCGCCTTGCGGTCGCGCAGCCGCGCCACCCATTTGGCCGGCTCCCAATAGGTGACGCGTGGGTCGGTGAGCCCGGCCAGCGCCAGGATCGGCGGATAGTGGAGCGCCGCGACATTGTCGTAGGGCGAATAGGCCGCGATCGTGCCGTAGTCGTCGGCCGACGCGATCGGATTGCCCCATTCCGGCCATTCCGGCGGCGTCAGCGGCAGGTTGGCGTCGAGCATGGTTGTGAGCACGTCGACGAACGGCACCTCGGCGACGATGCCGCCGAAGCTTTCTGGCGCCATGTTGGCGATCGCTCCCATCAGCATGCCGCCGGCCGAGCCGCCTTGGGCAACGATACGGTCATGCCTTGTGTAGCGTTCGGCCACCAGATGGCGCGCTGAGGCGATGAAATCCGTGAAGGTGTTCATCTTGTGCGCCCGCTTGCCGTCGTCGTACCAGCCATAGCCCTTGTCCTTGCCGCCGCGCACATGGGCGATGGCGAAGACGAAACCGCGATCGACCAGCGAGAACCAGTTGGTGTTGAAGGCTGCCGGCACCGTGATGCCGTAGGAGCCGTAGCCGTAGAGCAGGCAGGGCGCCGAGCCGTCGAGGGGCGTGTCGCGATGGTGGATCAGCGAGATCGGCACCAGTTCGCCGTCGGCGGCGGGTGCCATCAGCCGGCGCGTGACATAGTGCTCCGGATCGTGGCCTGAAGGCACTTCCTGCGTCTTCAACAGCACGCGCTCTCGGCTGCGCATGTCGTAGTCGAACACCTGTGCCGGCGTCGTCATCGACGAATAGGTGAAGCGCATCACCTCGGTGTCGTATTCGTAGGATCCGAAAAGGCCGAGCGAGAAGGCCTCCTCGTCGAAGGAAATGAGATGCTCCTCGCCGGTTGCCCGATCACGCACGACGATGCGTGGCAGGCCCTCCTTGCGCTCCAGCCTGACCATATGGTGCCTGAAGCCCAGCACCGACAGAATCAGCCGGCCGGGCTCGTGCGGCACCAGTTCCTTCCAGTTGGCGCGCACCGGGTTCTCCACCGGCGCGGTCATGATCTTGAAGTCCTTGGCGCCGTCGGCATTGGTGAGGATGAAGAAGACGTCGCCGCCTTCTTCCAGATCATATTGCAGGCCGGTCTCGCGCGCCGCCACCAGCGTCGGCTCGCCGAGCGGCTCGTCGGCGCGCAGAAGCCGGTATTCGGAGGTTTCATGGTCGTTGATGCCGATCATGATCCAATCGTTGGAACGCGTTCCGCTGACGTCCATGAAGAAGCCGGGATCTGTCTCTTCGTAGATCAGCCGGTCGTTCTCCGGACTGTCGCCAAGTGCGTGGAAGAACACTTTTGACGGGCGGTGGTTGTTGTCGAGGTGGGTGTAGAAGAAGCCGTCGTCTCCGGCGTTCCACACACCGCCGCCACCCGTATCCGGGATCTGGTCCGTCAGTTCCTTGCCGCTGGCGATGTCGCGCACGCGCAGGATGAAGAATTCCGAACCCTTGTCGTCGAAGGCCCAGAGCAGCTTGCGATGGTCGGCCGAATGGTCGACGCCGCCGAGACGGAAATAGGGCTTGCCTTCGGCTTCCGCGTCGCCGTCGAGCAGGATCTCCTCAGTGCCGCCGTCGCGCGGCGTGCGGAAGTAACGCGGCTGCTCGCCGCCCAGCCGGAAGGACGAGCCATAGGCATAGGGACCGTCCTTCATCGGCACGGTGGAGTCGTCCTCCTTGATGCGCCCCTTCATCTCGGCGAACAGCTTGCTCCGCAGCTCGGCCGTGTCGGCCATCAGCGTTGCCTGGTAGGCATTCTCGGCCTCGAGATGGGCGCGGATCGCGCCGTCGAGGAGCGATGGGTCCCTGAACATCGCCTGCCAGTTGTCGGCGCGCATCCAGGCATAGTCGTCGGTGCGGGCGATGCCGTGATGCACGTCGAAGATGGGGCGTTTCTCGGGCCGCGGCGGGTTGGCGGTCGGGAAGGCAGCCCGGAAGCTGGAAGGTCTGGTCATTACGTCTCGCTGTGGAATTTGCCTGAAATTTGCTTGAATGGCGAATGAACACGCCGCTCAGCGGCGGTTCAAGGGGTGGGGCTCAAGATGGTCTGCAGAAAGTAAGTCGAAGGGGGAAAAGATGAAATCCTATGTTCGCGCCGCGGTCGCCTTTGCTGTCGCTTCGACAGTGCTGGCCTTATCCAGCCAGTCTCATGCAACCGCGTTCGCCGCCTGGCAAGTGGCTGGCGTGCCGTTCGGCGACACGCTCAACGCGCGCAAGTATCCGTCAAACACATCGCAAAAGCAGGCGGCCTATCCGAACGGCACCGTCTTGCAGATGACCGGCCGCTGCACGGGTGGGATAGACCTGCTCGACGTTGCCGGCCAGCCGCATTGGAAGCAGCGGCAGGCGATCCGCTATCGCTGGTGCGAGGTCTGGCACGATCCTGCGCAGAACGGTCATTTCGTCACCGGCTGGGTCTACGGCAAGTACATCGCGCCCTACTGAATGTTCGTCGAGGCCATTTGGTGTTTGACGCGAGGATGAATGTCCGCGGCCTGTGGTCCACAGGATTTTTCGTCCTCGCCGCCCAGGGTAGCCAAGCATTGGTCAAGCATTGAGAGCCTTGTTTAGCGCCACCTGAGGTGTAAAAGCATGCTTGACGCCACGTCAGGCTGCGCTGGTCCGGCCAGAAAAATCTCGCTAAGTTACACGGCGAACGAAATTTTGAAGCTGAATCGGCAATATTTGATGAATATCGCCGAATATAATTCAATAGGTGAATTGACTTACTTGCAGCATAGCGTCATTAAGATGACGCGACGCGAATCGCGGGGCTTGCCTGCATGAAATTCGCGCGATGCCCGATCCAGAAAAGGGCGCAGTCTAGAAACAAACTCTCGTTGGGGCCTGAGCACAATGGATATCGTCGAAACACCTTCAAGGAATGGTGACGCGCTAATCGAGCTGACCGCTGATGTCGTGGCGGCCTATGTCAGCAACAACCCGGTGCCGGTCGGTGAACTGCCGAACCTGATTGCCGATGTTCATGCCGCGCTCGGCCGCGTCGGCGGCACGACGGAGCAGCCGTCGGCCGAGAAGCAGAAGCCGGCCGTCAACCCGAAGCGCTCCGTGCATGACGACTACATCGTCTGTCTCGAAGACGGCAAGAAGTTCAAATCGCTGAAGCGCCATCTGATGACGCACTACAACCTCACCCCGGAAGAATATCGCGAGAAGTGGGGTCTGGACGCCAACTATCCGATGGTCGCTCCCAACTACGCAGCCGCTCGTTCGCAGTTGGCCAAGAAGATGGGCCTCGGCCGTAAGCCCAAGGGTCGCCGGTAGCGGCTTGTACTCTTCAGCAAAGCGACGGCGCCCGCGGGGCGCCGTTTGCTTTTGAATTCCAGGAAAAGCGCGCGGCGGTTTTCCGTGAACGGGTAAACCCGCCGCAATGCGGTTCGTCGCTGGGTTTGGTTGAGTCAGGCGGTCTGCTTCAAAGCCGCTTCGGCGTCGCGCTTGATGCGCTTGACCATCGAGCGAAGGCCATTGGCGCGCTGCGGCGACAGATGGTCGTCGAGGCCGAGCTCTTTCAGCGTCACTTCCGCATCGGTGTTCTGGATTTCGCTGGCCGGCCGGCCCGAGAACAGCGCCAGCATGATGGCGACAAGGCCGCGCACGATGTGGGCGTCGGAATCGCCCTGGAAGGCGATCACCGGATCGACGCCTTCTCCCTGCTCGGTGATCAGCCACACCTGGCTGACGCAGCCCGGCACCTTGTTGGCCGGTGTGCGTTCGGCCTCGGGAAACGGCGGCAGCGCCTCGCCGAGCTCGATTACATAGCGGTAGCGATCCTCCCACTCGTCGAGCAGAGAGAAGTCGTCGCGGATCGTTGCGATCGAGGTCGTCATTGCCCGCATATAGTGACCCGGCGCCGCCGCGTCACGGAAAAAGAAAGACGCCGCGGGCGTCGAGAGGTCGGACCGGCCCGCGGCGTTAGAGCAATTCCAGGAAAAGTGTGAAACGTTTAGGTTCGGCGACTTCGCCGTAGCCCTCCGTCCGGAATTGCGTCAAAAATAAAGAGGCCGAGCGAACGGCTGAAAGCAATCTCAGTTCTTCGCCGTCAGCATCACCGGGATGTTGACCTTGGCGGGCAGCACGATGTCTTCGGCGACGCTGCCGGTGGTCTCGGCAGAGGTTTCCGCCACCCTCGCCCCGGGTGCTGCCGGCTTATCGGACTGCTGGTCGTCAAGCATGGCCGCGGCGATCTTGGCGGTTTCCTGGGCGCGGACGGTGATGGTGTGCATGGCCGATTTGCCGGTCTCGCAGACGTCCGGCTTGCGCTCGCAGATTCCGGCAATGTCGCCGACCGCCTCGCGCGCTGCAAACAGCGCCTGGATCGGTCCGACCGCCTCGCGGCCATCCTCGTCCGGGCCGACGCTGAGCGGCAGCGCCAAGAGCACCAGCGAAAACCAGAAAGCCATCCTGATCAGAAAGCCCATCTTAATGCCTCTCGTCCGTGACCGGATCATGCGTCCATTGGCATGACCTCTTTTTATGGGCGGGATAGTGGCACGGCCACGCAAAGGACGGCTTGCGCCCAAGCTGCGAATTTTCTTCAAATTTTAGATAAATTCGAAAGGATTGGTTTCGAGATTGATTTCATTCAAATCTCATCGATTGCATTAACTTTATGATAACCATCTATATAATTGTTTTAAAAGCAAAATTTCGAAACGAAGAAGGGCCGGCACGGGGTTTTCGGGAAGCCCGGCGCGCCTGTCGCGGCTAACGCTCCATTTACCATGGCGGCAGATCGACGGGCTCTGCGGCGCCGGCGTCCCAATATTTGCCTCGGGCGGGGGCGCTCGCCTCGTCTGCCTTATCCATTCCTTAAACGCTGGGTGCGAGTTTCAAGCCAACCAAGAGTCACCTGCAAAAAGCAGGGTAGTTTCACGACCGGGTACGAGTGCGTTGAGTTCGATTACGGCCAGATACGTTCATCTGCCTGGCGCGATTGCCGCCGGTTGCGAACGCATGGTTCATCCGACCGTCACGGGCGAGGCCGAGCGCCTGCGTCAGCGCCGCTTCATCGGCATCATGCTCGCCGCTCCTTTTCTCGCCGCGGGCGCGGCGGTGACGCTGGTCACCTCCAGTCTCGGCGCGGCCGTTACCGTGGCCGCGATCTTCGGCGCTTTCGGTTTGTGCTGGTTCGCGGCGCTTCTCGTTGCCGCCACCGGCTACATGGCGTTCGCCAGCCGTGCGGCATTTGCGATGGGTGGCCTCGCCCTTGCCGGCGCGATCGCCGCGGCAGGTGGCCTGGCCTCGCCGGTCGCGCTGCTTGCCGTCGCTTTGCCGGTCGAGGCCTGGTGGATCGCCGGATCGCGGCGCGCAGCAATTTCGGGCGCGCTGACGGCTCTCGCCGCCGTCGTGCTGCAGCCTTTCGCGAACCAGTTCCTGCCGCTTGGCGCGGCCGGGACCGCCACCTGGCACTGGCTGCTGCCGCTTGCCTGGGCGCTTACGCTCTTGCCGCGCGCGGCGGCCTTCGCCAATCCGGTCGGCGCCCGCCAGGCGGAACCTGCGGCCGACCGTCTCGAAGAGATCATCGACGCCGTCGTGCTGCGCGCCGGCCGCCAGGGCGAAGTGCTCGACGCTTCGGCCAAGGCGCGTTCCGTTCTGAAGCTGGCGCCGGAGTTGTTGCTCGGCACGGGCCTGTTCGAGCGCGTCCATCTTTCCGACCGCGTCGCCTATCTCACCGCGCTCGCCGACATGCGCGAGGGCGCGCCGAAGCGCCGGCTCGACCTGCGCATCCGGCTGCCGCGCGACGGTGGCGGCTCGGCCGACAATTTCCGCCCGTTCCGCCTGGAATTGATGCGCGGCGCGCTTGAGCAGGACATCTTCACCCTCGTGCTTCGTGAGAACGACGACGTAGCAGCGCTGCGCGAAGAACTTGCCTCGGCCAGGGACGCCGCGGCTGCCGCCGAAGTGGCCAAGGGCCGTTTCCTGGCGGTGGTCAGCCACGAGCTGCGCACGCCGCTCAACGCCATCATCGGCTTCTCCGACATGCTGCTGCACGAGATGTTCGGCGCCTTCCGCGATCCGCGCCAGAAGGAATATGTCGGGCTGGTCAGGGAGTCCGGCCAGCATCTTCTGTCCGTCGTCACCTCGATCCTCGACGTCTCGCGCATCGAGGCCGGCGCCTATGCGACCGAGCTGGAACCGTTCCGCTTCGCTGATGCCGTCGATATGTGCCGCTCGATGATGCGGCCGCTGGCCGACGCCAAGAGCATCGCGCTCGGCTCGCAGATCGCACCGGACGCCGGCGAGATCAACGCCGACCGCCGCGCCGTGCAGCAGATCCTGATCAATCTGGTTTCGAACGCCGTGAAGTTCACGCCCGACGGCGGCAGTGTGGTGATCGGCGCCAAGCGCGTCGGCTCGCGGTTGCATTTCTGGGTGAGCGACACCGGCATCGGCATCGCCGAGGAGGATATGGCCAATCTCGGCAAGCCGTTCATGCAGATCCAGAACGACTATACGCGCCGTTTCGAGGGAACCGGGCTCGGCCTGTCGCTGGTCAAGGGCCTGGTGGCGCTGCACGAGGGCACGATGTCGATCGAGAGCGCTCCGGGCGAAGGCACCACGGCGACGATCAGCCTGCCGGTGAACGGACCGAAGCGGCGCTCGGGCGCGCCGGCCGGTGTGCTGCCGATGCCGGTTGCAAAGCCGAAGGGGGATGCAGATGGGGACAGCAATGGCTCGCTCCGCAAGACGGCCTAAGGTGGTCGAACCCGAGCGCGGCGTCCTTGCCGAGGGCGCTGTGGCGGTTGGCCAGATGATCTCGCGCAATCCGGTCCTGGTCGGCGGCTCGACCGCCTTCCTGGTGACGCTCTTCTACGTTTCGGCCAACGCGCTCTGGTACCAGCCTTTTCCGCACACGGGCGCCTTCTTCGCCACCAGGAGCATCGAGAATTTCCCGCATGCCGTCTCCGACGAGCCGGAGACCACCATCAACATCGTGCGGCAGGCGCCGGCGCAGCCGGCTCCCAAGCCCGACCCGATCGTCCAGCAGGTGCAGGGCATATTGAAGGACCTCAATTTCTACGACGGCACCGTTGATGGCCTGACGGGGCCGGCCACGCGCAAGGCCATCCAGGCCTATCAGCTCAAGGTCGGCTTGCCGGCGTCCGGTGATATCGACGGTGCGCTGCTCGATCAGCTCGGCGCCAGGCAGACGACCGCTGCCATTCCGCATCCGGCGCCGCGTCCGGCCGATATCGCAACGGCCCAAGCCGCCAAACCGATGGCAATTCCGGTCTCCGCCCCGGCCAATGGAGCGGCGCAGGCGCCCGACGCCCGCATCGTCAAGATACAGGCCGGCCTCAAGGCGTTCGGCAATGACGACATGCAACTCGATGGCTTGGTCGGCGCCCGCACCAAGGCCGCGATCAAGGAGTTCCAGGCGCTGTTCGGGCTGCCCGAGACCGGCGAGCCGGACGAAGCGGTCTATGCCAAGATGCGCGAGATCGGCCTGACGAACTGAGGGCTGTCGGCGTTTCGGTTCCATTCCCAATGTTGTAGGGAACCGCGCATGCCCTCCGGAATCCCACCATGCGCGTGACCACCGATCTTTGGGTTTCGGCCCTTGTGCGCCGCGTGTTCGGCGCCGGCGGTTTTGCCGCCGTGGTCAAACGCGGCGCGACCGAGGCGGGCGCCGTCTTTGTGCTGTCGCGCGGCCGGTTGGGGGAGGTGGCTCTGTACGGGCCGGCACCGCAGACGAGCTACGATTCCGCAAAGCCCGACGAGCGCTTCTTCACCTTGCTCGATTCCAGCGACGAAGCCTCGGCATTCGATGCGCGGCTCGAGAAGGAAAAGCGATTCGATCCGGATATCTGGGTGGTCGAGATCGAGGCAGGCTCCGTTCCGATCGAGGAGCTTGTTTCCGTGAAGACGGAATAGGGGCTGCGGCCCGGCTTCAGGTCCGGCAATTCCCACGAAGAACCGCTGCCTGACTTTCTTGCTTCAGGACGCCTTGCGGCCGGCGGCCTTTTCATCGACGTTCGATGCCTGGCGCCCGGCGCTTGGCGTCTCGGTGGCGTTGCCGCGGATCGCTCGCGACAGGGTTTCGGCCTTCCAGGCCCGCACCTTGTCGAGCGCCGCCTCGCGATGCAGCAACCGGTAGCGGTCGAGGAACAGGCGGATCGCCTGCGGATGCGGGAACTCGCCCGGATAGACCGCGACCGCGATCAGGAAGGCCCTGTCTTCGCTGAGGTCGAGCGCCTTGAGCGCCGCGAGCAGTGCGGCATAGCCCGACTGCTCGGTGACCGAGCGGGCCGTGGCAAAATCGATGTCGAGCGCATCGGCAAGCGCTGTCTGGAAGAAGGCGGCGTTTTCGGTCAGCGCCGTCTCGCGCAGCCTCACATAGGTCGGCTGTCCAAGGAACAGGTTGACGGCGGCACCTTCGCCGGCGGGGCGCATCATCGAGCGCAGGCGGCGCCGCGCGTTTTCCTCGGCTTTGCCGGGATCCGGGCGGCTGTCTTCCGTCGTGCTAGCGGGCTCCGGTTTCACCGGTGCGAGCTTCGTGACCGTCTCAGGCGGCCGCGTCTTGACCAGCGTCGGCTTCTCCAGCGCACGGATCAGGTGGGCGATGGTCGCATTGAGTTCCTTGCGTCGCGCGATCGCGCGCGCGTGCGGCAGGCCATGGCGGCCGATCAGCGCGATGAGATCGATGTCGCTCAGAGCGTTCGAGCGGGTAAGCAGCGGTGCCGCGATTTCGACCGGCTCCTCGGCCAGCCGCCGCACCAGCGCGGCTGGCGCATATTCGCATTCGGAAAGGGCGGCGGCGACATAGCGGCGCGATTCGACCGACACCTCGTCGAAAAGCGGCAGCGTCAGATCCTCGAGCTGGGCGATCTCGCGGCGCGAGGGGCGCGTCAGCGAGCAGAAAGCCGACACGGCGGCGCGGAACAGCCTTTCGGCTTTTCCCGCTTCGGTCCGGATAGCGATGTGCCTGAAATCCGAAGAAGACACGGAGGATACGCCCGATACTCGACACAGACCTGGCCCCGCGCAATCCGGCCGGGCCGGTCACGCGTCTCCAGGGAACAAAGATCAAATTAGCGGCGATCCGTTAGCGCTCCGTTAACCCTCTGCCCGCCTTAATCAACTTTGGAGGCGTTGCGTTGTGCTCCGGGTCAACCGAGAGGAATGCACGAACCATGGGCATGGTCCTGTCTTTTGTGCCGAGAACGGCACCGGTCAATCGAGTAACTCACGCTACCGACACAGCGGCGGCGGTTATCATCTTCCCCGGCGTCCGCTACGAGCCGCAGCCGCAGGTCGGCGCGGCGCGCCAGGACTCTCCGGACAAGCCGCCGCGGCCTCCGGTGCCGCATCACTGACCTTACTCAGTAGTCCTGCAGCTCGCAGGCGCTCTGCTCGAGGAAGCGTGACACGATCGGCTTCCAGCTGTCGTCCGGAACGAAGGCGCGGACGACGACGATGCCTTCCTCGATGGGCGCCTCGACGAAGATCGCGCCCTGAAGCTCTTCAGGAAGGTCGCGCCGCACGTCGATCATCTGCGCCGGTGTTAGCACCACGGCATCGAGCTTCTCGCTGTTGGCGTTGTGGTCGTTGAAGGAATAGATGTTGTGGCCGCTGCGGTCATAGACCGAGGCCGACCAGAACGGCACGTCGCCCGGCGCCCGGATCCGCACCAGCCCGTCGGCGAGATCGAAGCGGCAGGCAGCCGCATAGAACATGGGGTCGACCGACTTCACCACCGGCGCCCCGCCGGCCTCCGCGTCCAGGCGCGTCATCTTGTAGAGGTCGGAGGCCATTGCGAGCCGCGACCAGGCATCGCGTTCGGAAAATTCCGGCACCAGGAACAGCACCGCGATATGCACGATGCCGGCGCCGAGCAGGCCAAGGATCAGGGCGTGCAGCAGGCTACGCATGGCAGCCCGCCTTCAGGATGCGCGGCAGCGTCACGTCGGAAAGCCCGGTGCTGCTCGCGATCGGCGTGTCGTAGAAGGTCAGCACGAAATACATCTTGCCGAAGCCGTTGGTGAGCAGCCAGTTGCCGGGGGCAGGGCGGTCGCCGACCGAGATGACGACCGAATTGTCGGGTTGGCGCAGCACCTCGTAGGATTGCAGCGCCGCCTGTCTCGCCTTGCCGGTGTCGATGACGCCGAGCGACTGGTCGGCGGCATAGAGCGTCCAGAACCGGGCCGTCGGATATCCGCCTACGATCGTATAGGCGCATTGCCGTTTCAGCGGCGCGCCGGACTCGTCGCGCTCGGCAACGAAGGACAGCCCCTCCGCCTGGCCAAGCGCCAGCACGCCCTCGCGCGCCACGCGGGCCTTGGAATAGGGGTCGGCGGCCTGGGTGCCGATTTCGGGAAAAGCGGTCCATTGGCCGATCCGGATCGCGCCGACGCCGTCCTGTGCGTTGAGCGCATACCAGACGCTGCCGCCGCCAAGGCCGATGGCGATGGCAAGCGAAAGCAGCGTGAGGGATGCGTTTCTGAGCATGAAGGGCCGGAACTGAGGAGGTTGTTCGGGATATCGCGGCGCGGGGTGACGTGGCAAGCCGGCTCGCTCTAAGGCGTGGCGATATTCAGGTGATACCGGCCTGCAAATGGCGGCCTCCTGCGCTTCCGGTACTGATGTAAATGGCACACTGCCATCAAGTCGCTTCTACCGAACAACGTGGCATTCCCCCTGCTGAAGACCGGCTTGTCATGGACAGGGTCCGTCCTGCGGCGCTGTAGGTGGCCATCCAATCCGATGCCTGTGCTTGAAGGCGCCGCCATTTCGTTCCACATCGATCGGGATGAAGGGCGAGACAGAAGAACGGCGTTGGAATTTGGCTTGGGCCTTGCCCGCATCGCTGATTCTGCATGTGCTCATCGCAGCGTTTCTGGTCCATAGCCTGCCGAGAACTGCCCAACAACCAGATCAGGAACAGCCGGTTAATGTCGCGCTTGTGCCTCCGCCCGAGCAGCAGAAACCGAAGCCTCCGCCCGCATCGCAGCCAAAGGAACTCAAGGCCGAAAGGCCGCCGGAACCGAAGGCTGAAAAACCGCCCGAGCAGAAAGTTGAAAAGCCGCCTCTGCCGGAAAAGCAGCCGCCGAAGCCACCGCCAATCGCGGTGCTAAAGCCCGTTTTTCAGTACGGCGACAAGGATACCGGCCCGAGGAAATCCCTGGATGGAGGCGGCGATCGAGACAACACGCCGTCGCCGACCAAGGATGACGACTCCAAGTTCCCTGCCGTGCCGAAGCCTGCGGAGAACCAATCTGCCGCGCCGCCAGGCTCCGATCGGCGGGCCGATCCAAGCAAGGCTGACGAGAAGCCGGTAAACGCCGCGACGGACGCCAAGCCCGCGCAGAGTGAGGAGAAGCAGGCAACCCATGACACGGATAAACAGCAGGCAGACGAACAAGAGACAGGAGCGCAAACCGCCGAAAGGCAAACAGCCGTGGCGCCAACGCCGCCGGGTGCTGAGAGCGATAGCAAAGTCGAGCTTCCGGCCGCGGCCGAAAAGCCGAAGTCCAAACCCGCAAATGCCCTGAAGTTCAGGCCTGCGAACGTCTCGAAGTCCCGAAGCAAGAGCGCCGGGACGCCAAGTTCCACCAAAGCCGCCGTTACTGCATCGCCGACATATTCGGGCCTTCCGGGTGTTCGAAAGCTCTACTCGCAGGGCGCTACCGGCGATGCGCTGGCCACAAGCTCTATGACCGGCGTGCCTCGCGATCAGCGGGTCGCCAACCTTTGCGGCAGCGTTTTGAACCAAGAATTGCAGGACGCCTCTTATTCTCCCAAATGGCTGCCATCCATTCCGCTGAAGGTGGGCAATGTTCTTAGCCCTCCGGAGGCCGCCTTCAGCACGACAACCACATGGTACCGCCTAAGCTTCCGGTGCGAGGTCGACGGCGATGCGACGAGGGTCTTATCGTTCAACTTCCGTGTCGGCGCTGAGATCCCACCCGGCGAATGGGCCCGTCTCAGATTGCCTAGTCTTCACTAGAGCATGTCTCCCGACAGCGGGAACCGGTTTCGGGACAAAGACGTGCGTAGGATCAAAACTAAAGCGCCGACAGCGTCTCCGGCGGGGTAGGCGCGTCGAGAACCGGCGCCGCTTGGAACGCCTTGGTTATGTCCCTCAGCGTCTGGGTGGTCCGGCTGGACAGCACCGGCGGACGCTCGGCCTCCGCCTGTGCCTCGGCATCCGCGGCCTCCTTCTTCGCCGCCTCCTCGGCCTTGGCTGCGACCTCCGGGTCGACCCACGGATGATCGAGGCCCGGGATCGGTTTCAGGTCGATGTTCTGGTGCGCATAGACCATCAGCCGCTGCCACACCATCGCCGGCAGCGAACCGCCGGTCATCTTGTTGGTCGGCGTGAAGTCGTCATTGCCGAGCCAGACGGCGGCCGTGTAGTTGCCGGTGAAACCGACGAACCAGGCGTCGCGGTAGGATTGCGTGGTGCCGGTCTTGCCGGCGACGACGATGTTGGGAAGCTGGGCGCGCCTGGCCGTGCCGATCGCCGGGACAGCCGCGAGCATGGTGTTCATGTATTTCAGCGCCTTTTCCGACAGCACACGGTGCGGCGGCGGCGCGTCCTTGGTCCAGTCATAAACCACGTCGCCGGTGCGCGTAACGAGCTGGGTGATGCCGTGGCGGGAGCCGACGAAGCCGTTTTGCGCAAAGACGCTGTAGCCCGTCGCCTGGTCCATCACCGTCATGAGGGATGTGCCGAGCACCATGGTCTTGTGCGATTCCAGGGGCGACTCGACGCCCATCGATTCCGCCATCGCCTTGATCGGAGCGATGCCGAGATAGTCCTTGGCGAGGCGCACCGGCACGGTGTTGATCGACTTGGCGATGGCCGTGAGCAGCGTGACATTCCCAGCCGATCCGCCGCTGTAGTTGTGCGGTGACCAGCTGCCCCAACTGACGGCACCGCCGGAAACCACCGAGTCCGGCGTGAAGCCGTGCTCCATCGCGGTGGCGTAGACGTAAGGCTTGAACGACGATCCGGTCTGGCGAAGCGCCTTGGTGGCGCGATTGAACTGGCTGGCGCCATAGTCGCGGCCGCCGACGATGGCGCGCACCGCGCCGTTGGTCTCGATCACCACCACCGCGCCCTCGGTGACGTTGTATTCCTTGCCGAACTGGCGAAGGTGGAACTCGACGGACTCTTCCGCCGCCTTCTGGATGTTGGCGTCGAAGGTGGTGTGAGCGACCAGCGAGTGCTGGCCGGGCTTGGCGATCTTCTTCACCTCGTCGAAGGCCCAGTCGAGGAAATAGTCCGGGCTCTTCTGCTCGCCGCGGTCGACGACGTCGGCCGGATGCAGCCTGGCCTGCAGCACCTGACCCTCGGTCATGAAGCCCGAGTCGACGAGATTGGAGAGCACCACATTGGCGCGGGCGCGGGCGGCCGGCAGGTTGATATGCGGGGCGTATTTGGTCGGCGCCTTGAACAGGCCGGCAAGCATCGCCGCTTCGGCGAGGTTCAGGTCCTTGACGCTCTTGCCGAAATAGAAATCGGCCGCCGCCTCGATGCCGAACGTGCCGCCGCCCATATAGGCGCGATCGAGATAGAGCTGCAGGATCTCCTTCTTGGAGAGGTTCGCCTCCAGCCACAGCGAGAGAAAAGCTTCCTTGATCTTGCGCTCCAAGGTGCGCTCGTTGGAAAGGAACAGGTTCTTGGCGAGCTGCTGGGTGATGCTGGAGCCGCCCTGGACCACCGAATTGGCGCGCACATTCTCGAAGATCGCGCGAGACAGGCCGAGAACGTCGATGCCGTAATGATCGAAGAAACGCCGGTCCTCGGTCGCCAGCACCGCCTTGATGACGATGTCCGGCATCTCGTCGACCGGCACGGAATCGCGCTGGATGATGCCGCGCTGGCCGATCTCGTTGCCGTAGCGGTCGAGGAAGGTGACGGCGAAGTCGCCCTGGTTGCGCCAGTCGCCGGCGGTGATCTCGAAGGCGGGCATCGCCAGCGCCAGGAGCACCACGAAGCCGCCGGCGCCCATGGTGAAGCCTTCGCTGAGCACCTCGATAATGGCGCGTCGCCAGCCATGCAGGCGGAAGCGGCGGGAAAAGATGGTTGCCGCTTCCCAGAATTGGCGCGCTTTGAAGCTGATCTCATAGAGCGAGGAATCGAGCCACGCGTCGACGGCAAGAGCCGCCGAGGCGACCCGGCCTCTTCTCTTGCGTGGTTTCGAAGGACTTGCCATTCCAGACTTCCGCCCCAACGCGCTTTCGCCCGAAAACAGCATGCGGGCAGTTTCAGGGTGGCACCCCGTCAAACTATTCGATCATTTTATCACCGCTCACAAGGGCAGCGAAGCCACAGCGCAAGCTTTGTTGAATGGGAACGCATCGGCCGGCCTAAAAGCGTCGCGATCTTTCAGATTCGCTCCTGCGCTTCAGGTCTTTGATCTTACGCATGTCTCTGTCCCGAAGCCGGTTCCCGCTTTCGGGAGACATGCTTCCTGATATCACCGCGCCGCGATGAAGCGCATGAAATGCGCCACATCCGCGTCTGTCGGCTCCTGGCCGGTGAAGGAGCGCAGGTAGGCGGCGAGATGGCTGACGCGGGCCTCGACCGGCTCCTTGAGGTCGAGCACGTAGTAGCCGATCTGCATGTAGTAGAGCACGCGGGCGCGAATGAACGCGTCCTCGTCGTCATAGCCGTGCCGGCGGTACATGTCGCGGATCGCAGTGAGGCGCTCGTCGTCGGCCTGGTCGATCATCCGCCGCACGTCGATCGAGCGCCTGGCCCATTCGCGGACGGCGAAATCGAGCCTCGGGTCGAACAGGCGCTCGTCGGCCCAGCATTCGAAGACGTTCATCACACCCATGATGATGGTCTCGGCCGGGCGCCGGGCGCGCTCGACGATCGCCGTGGTGTTGGTGTCGTGCCAATACTTGAGCAATTGGTCGAGCAGGTCCTGGCGGCTTTCGAAATACCAGTAGAAGCTCGATCGCGACACGCCGAGCTTCTGGCCGAGCGTAAGCACCCGCACGCTCTCGATGCCATCTGAAATCAGTGTCTCAAGCGCCAGATTGATCCAGTCCGAGCGCGTGACCTTGATGTTGGCGGGCGCCGGCTCGGTCTGCGGAGCGGTCATGATCATGGCCGCACAATAGGCACGGCACGAAACTCTGCGCAAGCTCTGGACAGAAGTGTCTAGACACATATGTCCAGGAGATGTATCGTAAGGGCCTCCAACGAGAGGGAGAGGCTCGTGAAATCGCATTACCGGGCAGTCGTCATCGGGGGAGGCGTGGTCGGCGCCTCGGTGCTCTACCATCTCACGCGGTTCGGCTGGAGCGATGTGGCGCTCATCGAGCGCGCCGAGCTGACGGCCGGCTCGACCTGGCACGCGGCCGCCGGCTTCCACGCTCTCAATGCCGATCCAAACGTCGCGGCATTGCAGGACTACACGATAAAACTCTATCGCGAGATCGAGGCCGAATCCGGCCAGAATGCCGGGCTGCACATGACCGGCGGCGTCAACATGGCGAGCGACCCGCAGCGCTGGGAATGGCTGAAATCGGCCTGGGCGGTATTCCAGTCGGTCGGCATCGAGACGGCACGGCTGATGACACCGGAGGAGATCAAGGAGATCTGCCCGATCGTCGATGTCAGCGACGTGCTGGGCGGCCTCTATGATTCCAACGAGGGCCATCTCGACCCCTACGGTACGACGCACGCCTATGCCGGCGCCGCGAAGAAGCGCGGCGCCGATGTGATCCTGCGCAATCGCGTCGTCGAGCTGAAGCAGCGCGCCGACGGCGGCTGGGACGTCGTCACCGAGAAAGGCACGATTGTCGCCGAGCATGTAGTCAACGCCGGCGGCCTCTGGGCCAAGCAGGTCGGGCTTATGGCCGGCGTCGACCTGCCGGTGACGCCGATGGAGCACCACTATTTCGTCACCGAGGACATTCCGGAAATCGCTGCGCTCGACAAGGAACTCGGCCTTGCCGTCGATCTCGACGGTTTCTCCTATCTGAGACAGGAGCGCAAAGGCGTCCTGCTCGGCGTCTACGAGCAGAACCCCAAGCATTGGAACATGGACGGCGCGCCCTGGGATTACGGCATCGAGCTCATCCCCGAGGACATTGACCGCATCAGCCCGGAGCTTTCCAAGGCCTATCAGCGCTTCCCGTGCCTGGCGAAGGCCGGCATCCGCAAATGGGTGAACGGCGCCTTCACCTTCACGCCGGACGGCAACCCGCTGGTCGGCCCGGTCAGGGGCCTCAGCAACTACTGGGTCGCCTGCGGCGTCATGGCCGGCTTCAGCCAGGGCGGCGGCGTCGGCAAGTCGCTGGCCGAATGGATGATTTACGGCGAGCCGCAGGCCGACATCTTCGGCATGGACATCGCCCGCTACGGCGCCTTCGCCGCCAACCGCGAATATCTCAAGCAAACGACGGGCCAGTTCTATGCCCGCCGCTTCGTCATGACCTTCCCCAACGAGCGCTTGCCGGCAGGCCGGCCGCTGAAGCGCCCCGGTGCTTATGATGGCATGAGCGCCGCCGGCGCCGAGTGGACGGCGTCCTGGGGTCTGGAAATCCCGGCCTATTTCGCGCCTATGGGGTTCCGCGAGGAGACGACGCTGAAGCGCTCCAACGCTTTCGACATCGTCGGCGACGAGGTGCTTCAGGTGCGCCGCGCAGCCGGCCTCGTCGATACCACGGCCTTCTCGCGCCACGCGGTGTCAGGCCCGGGCGCCGAGGCATGGCTCGACCGGCTGCTGGCCTGCAGGCTGCCGAAGCCCGGCCGCGCGAAGCTCGCGCCGATGCTCGGTCATGACGGACGCCTCAAGGGCGATCTCACCGTGCTCAACTGGGGCGGCGGCGACTACTGGATCATGGGCTCCTACTATTTGCGCGAGTTCCATATGCGCTGGTTCGAAGCGCATTTGGCCGAAGGTGTCTCGGTCACGGACATATCGGACGCAATGTCCGGCTTCCTCGTCACCGGACCGAACGCAAGGAAGATCGTCGAACGCACCACCCATCAGGACATCTCCGCCAAAACCCTGCCGTTCATGGCTTGCGGCGCGTTCGACATCGGCATGGTGCGCGCCCGCGTCGCCCGGCTGTCGATCGCCGGCGAGCTCGGCTTCGAGATCAACTGTCCGGCCACCCTGCATGCGACCTTGCGCGAGACGCTGCTGGTCGCCGGCGAGGATCTCGGCCTCGCCGAGATCGGCTATTACGCGCTCAATTCGCTGCGGCTGGAAAAGAGCTTCGGCATCTGGTCGCGCGAATTCACGCAAGGCTACACGCCCGGCCAGACCGGGCTCGACCGCTTCATCGCCTTCGACAAGGGCGATTTCGTTGGACGCGAAGCGGCGCTCGAGGAGCGCGAGGCCGGTGTCGCGCGACGGATCGCGACGCTGGAGGTCGATACGGTCGACGCCGACGCCAGCGGCTTCGAGCCGGTCTGGCACAAGGGACGCCGCGTCGGCTTCGTCACCTCCGGCGGCTATGGCTACACAGTCGGCAAGAGCGTCGCCCTGGCGTTGCTGGATGACGATTTCGCCGAGGAGGGGACGGAGCTTTCCGTACACATTGTCGGCGTCGAACGGCCGGCGTGCGTCATCGCGGTATCGCCTTACGACCCCAAGGGCGAGGCAATGCGGCAATAGGGAGGATTAGGCATGATTGACGAGGCCGCACGCGATCTGAGACGCGAACGCCGGCGCGGACGCACCGGCGACGCTGGCAGCGAATCGAGCCGCCGCCCGAACTACCGTTCGCTGAAGAACCCGTTCCTGCCGCAGCCGGTCTTTTCCGACGACCAGGTCGCCGCGATTCACGACACGGCGCTGCGCGTGCTGGAGGAGCTCGGCATCAAGGTGTTGCTGCCCGAGGCGCGAGCAAACTTTGCCCGGGCCGGCGCGCTGGTCGACGAGGACAGCCAGATGGTGCGCATCGGCCGCGACATCGTGTCGGCGGCGCTTGCCGCCGCGCCGCGCTCGATCCCGACGCGGGCCGGTGACCGCTCCCGCGATCTCGATCTCGAACTCGGCACGATGACGTTCCTCGCCGGTTGCGGCGCTCCCAACGTCACCGATCTCGAGCGCGGCCGGCGGCCGGGCACGCTTGCCGCCTTCGAGGAATTCATCCGGCTGGTGCAGCATTTCGACGTGCTGCACATGCTCGGTCCCTGCGTCGAGCCGCAGGACGTCGACACGCGCTTTCGCCACTATGCCACCGGCCGGGCACAGCTGACGCTGTCCGACAAGGTACCGTTCGTCTTCGCCCGCGGCACGCCGCAGGTCGAGGACAGCTTCGAGATGGTCCGGCTGGCGCGCGGCCTCTCCGAGGACGAGTTCCTGGCCGACGCGCATTGCTACACCGTCATCAACACCAATTCGCCGCGCCAGCTCGACATCCCGATGGCGCAAGGCATCATCGACTTTGCCCGCGCCGGCCAGGTGTCGATCATCACGCCCTTCTGTCTGGCGGGCGCCATGGCGCCGATCACGGTCGCCGGCGCGCTGACGCTGCAGCATGCCGAGGCGCTGGCCGGCTTGACGCTCGCCCAGATCGTGCGCCCCGGCGCCCCGGTGGTCTACGGTTCCTTCTCGTCCAATGTCGACATGAAGTCCGGCGCGCCGGCCTTCGGCACGCCGGAACATGTCAAGGCGACACTGGGCGCCGGCCAGCTCGCGCGCTTCACTGGCCTGCCCTGGCGCTCCGGCGGCGGCAGCGCGGCCAATATTTCCGACGCGCAGGCCGCGCATGAGACGCAGTTCGCGCTCTGGGGCTCGGTGCTGGCCGGCGCCACGGTCTGCATCCACGCCGCCGGCTGGCTGGAAGGTGGCTTGAGCGTCTCCTTCGAGAAGCTGATCACCGACATCGAGGCGCTGCAGACGGTCGCCGAGCTTTGCGCGAAGACGCCGGGCGACGCGGATGCCATCGGTTACGAAGCGATCGCCGAAGTGCAGCCCGGCGGCCATTTCTTCTCGGCCGGTCACACTATGACGCGCTACCGCACCGCCTTCTACGAACCGCTGGTGGCCGACTGGTCGAATTTCGGCAACTGGACGCAGTCCGGCTCAAAGACCGCCACCGAGCGTGCCACCGGCATCTGGAAGCGGATTCTTTCCGATTTTCAGCCGCCTGCATCTGCTGCCGCCACGGCCGGCGTGCTCGACGAATTCATCGCACGCCGCACTGAGGAGGGTGGTGCTCCGCCGGTGTCGTGATCGGCACAAGCCCCGTTACATCGGGCGCTTGTCGCCTGCCGTTTGCGGGTCCTGGCCTATAGTGCCGGCATCGGCTTTCTGGTGCTTTTCCGCGGCAAGCCGGCGAATGCGATCGAAGCGGCTTTCCTCGGCTGGTTCGCTTGCCGGCACGGCACTTGGCTTCGGCACGAACGTGATCATTTGTCGCGATCTCCTTGCCATTGGGCTGCGCCGGGGAGGATGCCCCGGCCGCTGTCTTTCAGGCTCTCGTGAAGAGGTCTTGCGCTTCGGATAGCTCGATGTTCAGGCGGCGAGGGCGACCGCGCAGCTTTCGGCACCCAACCTGTCGGCAGAGGTCTTGCCGGGCATGGTCGCCCAGCCGCCTGTCTCAATGAACTGCCGCTTCTTGTAACTGTCGGTCAGAGCCTTGAACTCGACACGCTTGGCGGCAGCATCGGGCGCCGCGTTGAAACGATCGACGCAGATGGCCGAGGCCAGCTCGCCGCGCGCCACATCGCCCGCGGTTGCCGCCAGCGAGCGCGACGTGCCGCCTGTCACCCAGCCGCCCCAGTTGAAACCGATGATCAGCGTGGCGACAACGGTCATCGCGCATGCCCAGAAAAGCGTGGATTTGGCCGGCTGGTAATCTTCCCATCGGCGCGCGAGAGATGGCTTGCTGCTTTGTGTGGCCATGGAACAGTTCCTTTTTGGTTGGTGTTCGGATCAGTCGCCCGGCTTGCCGGCGCCAGGCATTGCAGAGCTGTTTCCGGCAGGGGAGTTGGTTAGTAGCCCATGCCACCGCCGCTGGGAGAAGGCGCTGCGTCCTTGGCCGGAATGTCGGTGATCATGGCTTCGGCGGTGATCAACAGGGCGGCGATCGAACAGGCGTCCTGAAGTGCCGTCCGCACTACCTTTGCCGGATCGACGATGCCAGCCTTGATCATATCGACATAGATCTCGTTCTGTGCGTCAAAACCCTGATTGTGGTCCTTGCTGTCGGAAAGCTTGCCGATGACGATCGAGCCTTCGGCGCCGGAATTCTCGGCGATCTGGCGGATCGGCGCCTCGAGTGCCCTGAGCACAATCGAAATGCCGGCCGTCACATCGGCATTGGCGCCCGTCAGTCCGGCAAGAGCCGACCTTGCGCGCAGCAGCGCTACGCCACCGCCTGGAACAATGCCTTCTTCGACAGCGGCACGCGTGGCGTTCAGCGCATCGTCGATGCGGTCCTTCTTTTCCTTGACTTCCGACTCGGTGGCGCCGCCGACGCGGATGACCGCAACGCCGCCGGCAAGTTTCGCCAGCCGCTCCTGCAGCTTTTCCTTGTCGTAGTCGGAGGTGGTTTCCTCGATCTGTCCCCTGATCTGGGCGATGCGCGCCTGGATGGTGGCCTTGCTGCCGGCGCCGTCGACGATCGTTGTCGTGTCCTTGTCGATCAGCACGCGCTTGGCACGGCCGAGCATGTCGATGGTGACGTTCTCCAGCTTGATGCCGAGATCCTCTGATATCATCTGGCCTGCGGTGAGCACTGCAATGTCTTCCAGCATCGCCTTGCGGCGGTCGCCGAAGCCTGGCGCCTTGACGGCCGCGACCTTGAGGCCGCCGCGCAGCTTGTTGACGACCAGCGTCGCCAGCGCCTCGCCCTCGACGTCCTCGGAGATGATCAGCAGCGGCCTGCCGCTTTGCACGACGGCTTCCAGGATCGGCAACAGCGCCTGCAGATTGCCGAGCTTCTTTTCGTGGATGAGGACGTAAGGCTCCTCCAGCTCGGCGCGCATCTTGTCGGCGTTGGTGACGAAATAGGGCGAGAGATAGCCGCGGTCGAACTGCATGCCCTCGACAACGTCGAGTTCGGTGTCTGCGGTCTTGGCCTCTTCGACGGTGATGACGCCGTCATTGCCGACTTTGTCCATCGCCTTGGCGATCATGGCGCCGACGGTGTCATCGCCATTGGCGGCGATGGTGCCGACCTGCGCGATCTCGGCCGAGGACTTGACCTTCTTGGCACGCGCCTGGATCTCCTTGACCACGGCGGCAACCGCCTGGTCTATGCCCCGCTTGAGGTCCATCGGGTTCATGCCGGCGGCTACGAGCTTGGCGCCTTCGCGCAGGATCGAAGCGGCCAGCACCGTGGCGGTGGTAGTGCCGTCACCGGCAAGGTCGTTGGTCTTCGAGGCCACTTCACGCACCATCTGCGCGCCCATGTTCTCGAACTTGTCGGTGAGTTCGATTTCCTTGGCGACAGTGACACCGTCCTTGGTAATGCGCGGCGCGCCATAGGCCTTGTCGATGATGACGTTGCGGCCCTTGGGGCCGAGCGTCACCTTGACGGCGTTGTTGAGGAGTTCGACGCCGCGCAGCATGCGGTCGCGGGCATCGGTGGAGAATTTGATTTCCTTGGCGGGCATGATTTTTTCCAGTTCGGTTGGTTGAGGCAAGGCGCGCAGCGCCGCCTGAAAGCATCGCTCGAAAATCGGGATCGATTTTCGGAAGGGCACGACTCGCAATACAAAACTCGGTGCGTCGTTCGCGCGTCCGAAGACGCGCGGCGCTCCGATCAGGCTGCCTTCTTGGCAGCCACGGTCTTCTCGATGATGCCCAGGATGTCTGCCTCCTTCATAATCAGAAGGTCCTCGCCGTCGATCTTGACCTCGGTTCCCGACCATTTGCCGAACAGGATGAAGTCTCCGGCTTTCACATCGGGCACGATCAGCGTGCCGCTTTCGTCTCGCGCGCCCGAGCCGACAGCGATCACTTCGCCTTCCTGCGGTTTTTCCTTGGCATTGTCAGGGATGATGATGCCGCCCTTGGATTTGGTATTGCCTTCGGCGCGGCGAATGACGACGCGGTCGTGGAGTGGCCAGAATTTCATGGGAGCTTCTTTCTGGGGGCCGTCATAGGCGGCCGCTGCCCTTCTTATAGACCCATTGGCACTCGATAGATAGGAGTGCCAAAAATTATCCATGGGCAATGGAAAATATTGAAAAGATTATTTTGTGGATCGGTTTTTAAAAAGCCGAACAGCTCCAAATATTTCGAAAATTGAAATTTCCGTTATGGATAACTATCTTAAAAGGTGAATTCATTTTTCGCAGCGCTAGCCGCAAAGGGAGATTTCGACGATGGCCGAAGCCAGTCAAACCATCATGGAAAAAGCTGAAGCCCGCTTCTTGGAAAAGCAGAAGAAAACTGTGGAGCGAAACAAGGCGACGGCTGAGTACCTGTCTGAGGCGAAGGCCAGGATCATCAAGACGGCAAGGCTGAGGGAGTTGCGGCTGGCCAAGGAAGAGGCCGACCGTGTTGCAGAAGCCTTGAACCCTGCACCGAAAAAGAAGCGGGCACCGCGGACGGTGAAGAAGGCCGCTTCAACGGAGGTAAAGTCATGAGCCTTACATTTCCCAACCGAAGCCGCAGCTATGACGAGGCTGGCAGACGAATCCGCTTCGTCGGCCATGACGGCATGTTCCAGATTTCCTTCTCTGTCGCCGCGGATGCCATTTCCAATGCACCGCCAGGAACGGCGACCGCCGAAGCAACCTATCTGGCGGCCTTCGACACGGCTTCCGGCTCCATCCATGACGTCGCCAGCAAGGCCTATGCCCGCACCCGCAAGAGCATATATGTGCTGACCGCCGCCGATTTCGGCTGATTGGGACCGTGGCGTCTTTCGATGCCGCACGCTGCCACAGCTGTCGACGGTGTCGTGAACATCAAGGCAGCAGGGCAACTGCTTTGCGCGAATAGGCCGTGTCGCTGAGCTGATCGAGCGTGAAGGCTGCAACGTCGGCACGCGCCAGTGTCGGCAGCAGCGATCTGGCCCTGATGCCATTGCCATGGCGGAACCGGCCAGTAGCGCGGCCGTTGCCGAGCTTTGGTGGCCGCACGATCGTCCAGTTGAGGCCGGACTGCGCGATGAGCCTTTCCTTTGCTTCGTGATCCGCCACTTGATGGCGCAGCACGAGCGGCACGATGATGCCGCCGAGGTGACGCCGCTGGGCCAGAGACTGCTGCCGCTCTGCGAGGATTTGGAACGCGCCATTGAGGCGATGACGGCCTTGGCCCGTTCGGGCACGCGCCGCGTCAGGCTGGCGCTGCCGACCGGCTTCAGCCCCTTCTTTGCCGAGCGCATGGCGGCTTTCCGCAAGGCCTGTCCCGGCATCGGCCTCGATTTGACCAGCGGCAGCCGCCCCGTCGATCTGCGGCATGGCGAGGCCGACCTGGCGGTCAGGATCGGGATCGTGGTCGATGAAACGCTGGTCGCGCGCAAGCTTTGCGTCTCGGGGTGGTCGCTCTACGCATCCAGGGTCTATCTCGATCGCCTGCCGGTCGATCCACGCCGGCTGTCCGGGCACGAGATCATTGGCTTCCATGACAGCCTTGCGGGCGTACCCGGCGCCCGCTGGGTCGAAGCCTATGGCAAGGGCGCGACGATTGTGTTTCGCGTTGCAGAAATGACCGAGATGCTGGCGGCGGCGCTGGGCGGTGCCGGGCTGGCCGCGATGCCCTGCATGCTGGCCGAGCCGGAACCGCGTATGGTGCGGCTCACCCCTGATATTCTCGGCAGCCACCCGGTTTCGCTTGTCTATCGCCGCGAGATCGGTGATGAGGCGCCGGTGCGCGCCGTGATCCGCTTCGTGACCGCCGTGGTCAGGGACCATGCGGCGTTGATCGGTGGCTAGTGCCGCGCCGGCTTGCCGAAAGCGGTTCCCGGACCACGCCCACCGATCTGGCGAAGTGAGCGCAACGCGGTTACGGTGCGCGCGAAACTGCCGGCGTAAATGGTATTCAAGGCGTGTCAGGCGAACGGAGACGAGAGATGACGGCGCCTGGCGATTTGATGCAAGCCTTGTTCCTGCGACTGAAGACCGATGCGTCCCTGTCGGCGCTGCTGGGCGGCGCCGGCCTGCTCGAGCAGGCGAGCGACAAGGCGGCTTTTCCGCACGTCACCTACGGCCGCACCAGCGCCTTCAACCTGGACACCGGCGCCGACAACAACGACGACCAACTCATCACGCTGCATGTCTGGTCGAAGGCCCAAGGCGAGGCCGAGACGCGGCTCATCATGGACAGCATCAGGGCGCGTCTCGACGGCGCGGCGCTCTCGATCGGCCCGCGCGGCCAGACGCGTCTGTCGCTGGAATTCGCCGAGGCGCGCTATGACGATGACCTGGCAGTCCATCACGGGCTGCTGCGCTTTCGCGCGCTGACGCAGGAAAGTGCCTAAGGGAGCACAACTTCCTAAAGCTGAGCCTGGATGGCGGCCTTGTCGATGACCGACCAGACCTCACATATCCGCCCGTCCTGGAATTCATAAAAAACGTTCTCGGCGAAGGAGACGCGCTTGCCGTTCACCGGCAGGCCGAACAGCACGCCCTTGGGCTTGCAGTCGAAATGCAGGCGGGCCGCCACGCGTGGCGGTTCCGATACCAGAAGTTCGATGTTGAAACGCAGATCGGGAATGGACTCGAAATCGCCTTCCAGCATGCGGCGGTAGCCCGAAAGCCCGATCGTCTCGCCGTTATACTGCACCTCCTCGCCGACGAAGCAGCCGAGATTGTCCCAGTCCTGTTCGTTGAGGCAGGCGATGTAGGCTTTGTAGCGGTCGGCAAGATCCTCACGCGTCATGGCATTCTCCCGTGGTCGCGCTCTTTACGGGCGCTAACTAGAGCACAATCGCGCGCGCGAAAACCGTAGCCGCGCCGGTGCTTTTCCGGCTATGAATTCAGCGCCTGGCCTGAGGGGCCACGGCAGCAAGAACAAAATACTATGGGGCCATGGCGGGCATGGATTTTCGGCCGTTCACCGTTCATTTCACGTTCAGCACAGATGCGTTAGAACCGTGATCATGAAAACGTTCCGCTCCCATATCCGCGCCGCGACGCTGACGCTTGCGGCAGCCGGCCTTTTCGCGTCGCAGGCGATCGCCGTGCCGGCCATCGAGCCGTCGGCCGATGAGCCGATCGTGCTTGCCGCCAGCGATTGCTACGCGATCGGCCAGCAGGTCGCCGCGCAGAATGGCGGCACGCTCGCCAAGGCCTCGCAGGCGACCCGCGGCGGACAGCAAGTCTGCGTCATCGTCGTGCTGGTGCCGGGCAAGGAGGGCCAGCGTCCGCGCCGTTCCGAGATCGTGGTGCCGCTGAACTGAGCCCATCGTTTCCCTGGCCCGCGGAATCGGCCTATACCTCTACCCAACAACAGGCTTCAATCCATGCGTGTGCTCGTCGTCGAGGATGACAAGGATCTCAACCGGCAGCTGGCGGATGCGCTGGTCGACGCCGGCTATGTCGTCGACCGCGCCTATGATGGCGAGGAGGGGCATTTCCTCGGCGACACCGAGCCTTACGACGCCGTCGTCCTCGACATCGGCCTGCCGCAGATGGACGGCATCAGCGTCGTCGAGCGCTGGCGCCGCGGCGGGCGCAAAATGCCCGTGCTGATCCTGACCGCGCGCGACCGCTGGAGCGACAAGGTGGCGGGCATTGACGCCGGTGCCGACGACTATGTCACCAAGCCGTTCCACATCGAGGAGGTGCTGGCCAGGGTGAGGGCGCTGATCCGCCGCGCCGCCGGCCACGCCTCGTCCGAGCTCACCTGCGGTCCGCTCAGGCTCGACACCAAGGCCTCCAAGGCGGACGTCAACGGCGTGCCGCTGAAGCTCACCTCGCATGAGTTCCGGCTGCTCGCCTATCTGATGCACCATATGGGCGAGGTGGTGTCGCGCACCGAATTGGTCGAACATCTCTACGATCAGGATTTCGACCGCGATTCCAACACCATCGAAGTGTTTGTCGGGCGGCTTCGCAAGAAGATGGGCATCGACATGATCGAAACCGTGCGTGGCATGGGCTATCGTATGCGAGAGCCGGAGGCGTGACGCGGAACCGCTGAAGCCGACGATGAGAACGTGGCTTTCAAGGCTGCGGCCCTGGCCGCGCTCGCTGACCTTCCGCGTCATCGCCTTTTCGACGGTCTGGGCGATCCTGACGCTCGTCGTCATCTTCACCCTCATCGCCACGCTCTACCGCCAGGCCAGCGAGCGTGGCTTCGACAGCCTGCTTTCGGCACATCTGTTCAACCTGATCGGCTCCGTCGGCATTTCCGACAGCGGCGCGCTCACTGGCTCGCCCGACCTGGGAGACCTGCGCTTCTCCGAACCGAATTCCGGCTGGTACTGGTCGGTGGAGCCGGCATCCGAAGGCGTCCACGGCGAGATCCATTCCTCCTCGATGACGACCTCGATCCTGTCGCCAAGCGTCGCCGAGGTTCCCTTCAACGCGAATTTCCAGCGCAGCTACTCGACCGAAGGCATCAAGGGCGAGGAGCTCGAAGTATTCGAGAGCGAGTTCGTGCTCGATGCCAAGAACCGCGCCGCGCGGTTCCGCGTCATGGGCAACCACAGCGAACTGGAGCAGGAGATCGCCAGCTTCCAGCGCCGGCTGCTCACCTATCTGTCGCTGTTCGGCGTCGGCATGATCGCCATCAACGCCATCGCCATCCTGCTCGGCCTGCAGCCCTTGCGCCGGGTGCGCGATGCGCTCGCCATGGTGCGCGAGGGCACGGCGCAGCGGCTCGACGGGCGCTTCCCCGCCGAGATCGAGCCCTTGGCCAACGAGACCAACGCGCTGATCGAGAACAACAGGCGCATCGTCGAGCGCTCGCGCACTCAGGTCGGCAACCTCGCCCATTCGCTGAAGACGCCGCTTGCCGTCTTGATCAACGAGGGCCGCGCGCTCGGCGGCGCCAAGGGCCAGCTCATCGCCGAGCAGGCCGCCTCGATGCAGAAGCAGGTGGACCATTATCTGCAGCGCGCCCGCGTTGCGGCCCAGCGCGACAGCGTCGTCTTCCGCACGCCGGTGAAGCCATTGGTCGAGCGGATGGTGCGCGTGCTGCAGAAGCTCAACCCGCGGACGAAGCTTTCGCTGTCGCCGCCGCCCGCCGAGATCGTCTTTGCCGGCGAGCGCGAGGATCTGGAGGAATTGCTCGGCAATCTGCTCGACAATGCCATGAAATGGGCGAAGGGCGCCGTCGCCGTCTCGGTTGCCACCGTTGCGGGAAGCGCCAACCTGTTCGAAATCGTTATAGAGGATGACGGCCCCGGCATTCCCGAGGACAGCGCGCGGGAGGTGTTGAAGCGTGGCAAAAGGTTAGACGAAACGAAGCCGGGAACGGGGCTCGGATTGGCCATTGTCGCCGACCTCGTCAACGAGTATGGAGGCGCCCTGGCGCTGGAACGGTCAGGCATGGGCGGCTTGAGGGCGGTGGTGAGATTGCGGAGCCTTCAATAATGTTTTTTATCGATTTGCGTGCAGCTGGCTGCGGCCAAATTTCCGACAAATATCAACACTATGGGCTTGCCGTCCTCTCCGACGGCGCGGCTCCCAGTTCATTTCGCCCAAGAAGTCCACTTCGCTCAAGAGAACTGGTTGCTGGCATGAAGATTCGCGTCGCGCTTGTTTCCGCCCTGATGGCCGTATCGGGCTGCACGACACTGGGCAGGGGCGGTCCAACCTCTCCGGTCACGCCCGTCGCTACGCCGCCGACCGCTGGCAAGGTCGGAACCAGCATCGTCGCGGCCATGAATGGCGGTCTCGTCGGCGGCTCCATCGGTTCGGGTCTGAGCGACGCCGAAAAGCGCAAGGGCCTCGAGGCGGAATACAAGGCGCTGGAATATAACGCCAGCGGCCAGAAGGTGACGTGGAAGGGCGACAGCTCGACCCATTATGGCGAGGTCGTTGCCGCCCAGCCCTATCGGGTCGGCTCGCAGGACTGCCGCCAGTACACCCACACCGTCTATACGAGCGGCACGGGGGTCACGGCGCGCGGCACCGCCTGCCGCAATGCCGATGGCAGCTGGACGCCGCTGACCTAAGTCAGACAACGGTCGGCGCGATTTTGATATTGATCAAGGTCAGACGGCGCATCTGCCGTCAAAGCGTCGCACGAAGGTCGTGTTGGCAGGGCGGGGCTCTGCCGTTATTGGAATAGCCATGCTGTTCTGGGTCATAGCCGCAATCCTTACGCTGGGCGCCAGCCTTGCGGTGCTTCTGCCGCTGGCCGGCGGCACGAAAGGCGCGTCGGCAGCCGGCGATCACGACCTCGAAGTCTATCGCGACCAGCTTTCCGAGCTCGACCGCGACATGGCGCGCGGCCTGATCCAGCCGAACGAGGCCGAGGAAGCGCGCGCCGAGATCGGCCGCCGCATCCTGCGTCTCGGCGCGGGAAGCCAGCTTGGCAAGGAAGCGCCGCGCTCCTCGCGCACCGCAAGGCTGGTCGCCACCGCCGCCGTGCTGCTGGTGCCGCTGGTGAGTTGGGGGCTTTACGGCGCGCTCGGTTCGCCGGATTTGCCCTCGCAGCCTCTGACTGAGCGGCTTGCCAAGAACCCGGCCGATTCCTCGGTTGACGAGCTGGTCGCCCGCGCCGAGGCGCATCTTGCCGCCAATCCGTCCGACGGCAAGGGCTGGGACGTGCTGGCGCCGGTCTATCTGCGCTTGCAGCGCTTCCCTGATGCGATAACCGCCTATCGCAACGCCATCCGGCTAGACGGCGACAGTGCCGTCCGGCAGGCCGGCCTTGGCGAGGCGATCGCCAATGCCGCCGGCGGCATCGTCACGGCCGAGGCTCAAGGCGCCTTCGACGCGGCCTTGAAGCTCGACCCCGCCAACGCCAAGGCAAGCTTCTATCTGGCGATGGGCCTCGCCCAGGAAGGCAGGAAGACGGAAGCCGCGGCTGCCTGGCGGAAGATGCTCGGCCAGCTTGCGCCGGATTCGCCCTGGCGCAGCGCCGTCCAGCAGGCGCTCGCCGATACGGCCGAGCCGCCGGTTACGGCAGGCAAGCCGGCCGCCGGCCCGGATGCCGATCAGGTCGAGGCGGCGCAGCAGATGTCGCCGCAGGACCGGCAGGCGATGATCGGGACCATGGTCGCCGGCCTCGACGACAGGCTGAAGCAAAATCCGCGCGACGAGGAAGGATGGATGCGGCTCATTCGTTCCTATGTCGTGCTCGGCAAGGCCGGCCAGGCGCGCGGCGCGCTCGGCCGCGCTGTTGCCGCCTTCGGCGCCGACAGCGAGCAAGCCAAGAAATTCACCGCCTTTGCCGCCTCGCTCGGCGTGACGGCGACGGAGTAGGAGATGACGCGCAAGCAGAAGCGATTGTCGGTGATCCTGGCGGGGCTGGCCTTCCTCGGCGCCGCTGCCGGGCTCACCTTCTACGCGCTCGGCCAGAAGGCCTCCTATTTCTACATGCCGGCCGATCTTGCTGCCGCAACCGTTGAGCCTGGACAGCGCATCCGTCTCGGCGGCCTGGTCGAGAAAGGCACCATCGTGCGCGGGCAGGGCGCCGCCGTCGCCTTCTCGGTCACCGACAAGCAGAAGTCGGTCAAAGTCAGCTATACTGGCATCCTGCCTGATCTCTTCCGCGAGGAGCAGGGCGTGATCACCGAGGGTGCGTTCGGGCCGGACGGCGTCTTCGTCGCCGACAGCGTGCTCGCAAAGCATGACGAGCGCTATATGCCGAAGGAAGTCGCCGACGGCCTGAAGGCCAAGGGCGTCTGGCAGGAAAGCAAGAGTGAATGAGCAGGTTCCGCAAAAATGCCTCGCGGTTTTGCGACAAGAACCTGCGAAAAGCAGGTGAATAAACTTGGTTGAGACCGGACATTTCGCGCTCGTCCTCGCCTTCGCGCTGTCGCTGGTGCAGATGCTGGTGCCGCTCGTCGGCGCCCGCACCGGCAACCGGCGGCTGATGGCGGTCGGCGGTCCGGTCGCGGTCACCGGCTTTGCGCTCACAGCGCTCTCTTTCGCCGCGCTCGCCACCGCCTATGCCGGCTCCGACTTCTCGGTGGCGAGCGTCTGGGAGAACTCGCATTCCTTGCAGCCGATGATCTACAAGATCACCGGCACCTGGGGGAACCACGAAGGCTCGATGCTGCTCTGGGTGCTGATCCTGACCTTCTTCGGCGCGCTCGTCGCCGTTTTCGGCTCGAACCTGCCGGCGACGCTCAAGGCCAATGTCCTTGCCGTGCAGGGCATGATCGGCGCCGCCTTCTTCCTGTTCATCCTGGCGACTTCCAACCCCTTCATCCGGATGAACCCGGCCCCGATCGAGGGCCGCGACTTGAACCCGATCCTGCAGGATCTCGGCCTCGCCGTTCATCCGCCGCTGCTCTATCTCGGCTATGTCGGCTTCTCGATCTGCTTCTCCTTCTCGGTCGCGGCACTCATCGAAGGCCGCATCGACGCCTCCTGGGCACGCTGGGTGCGGCCCTGGACGCTGGTCGCCTGGATGTTTTTGACCGGCGGCATCGCCATGGGTTCCTACTGGGCCTATTACGAACTCGGCTGGGGCGGCTTCTGGTTCTGGGACCCGGTCGAGAACGCCTCCTTCATGCCCTGGCTTGCGGGTACCGCGCTCCTCCATTCGGCGATCGTCATGGAAAAGCGTTCGGCGCTGAAGATCTGGACGCTGCTGCTTGCGATCCTCACCTTCTCGCTGTCGCTGCTCGGCACCTTCCTGGTGCGCTCCGGCGTGCTCACGTCGGTCCACGCCTTCGCCACCGACCCGGCGCGCGGCGTCTTCATCCTCTGCATCCTGACGCTGTTCATCGGCGGCTCGTTGGCGCTGTTTGCGCTGCGTGCCTCCACGCTGACCGCCGGTGGCCTGTTCCACCCGATCTCGCGCGAAGGCGCGCTGGTCCTCAACAACCTATTCTTGACCACAGCTACCGCGACGGTGCTGGTCGGCACGCTCTACCCGCTTGCGCTCGAAGCGCTCACCGGCGGCAAGATCTCGGTCGGTGCGCCTTTCTTCGACCTGACTTTCGGCCCGCTGATGCTGCCGCTGCTGGCCATCGTGCCCTTTGGTCCGCTGCTGGCCTGGAAGCGTGGCGACATCTTCGCCGCTTCCCAGCGCCTGATGGCGGCCCTCGCGTTGGCGCTTGCCGCGATGCTCACCACCGGCCTGTTCATCGACGGCGCCTCGGTCTTCGCCGCGCTTGGCGTCGGCCTCGCCGCATGGCTTGTCGCCGGCGCGCTTACCGACCTTGCCGTCAAGTCAGGTATCGGCTCGGTGGCGCCCGCTGTCATGCTGCGGCGCTTCGCCGGCCTGCCGCGCTCGGTCTTCGGCACCGCGCTTGCCCATCTTGGTCTTGGGCTCACCTTGCTTGGCATCGTCGGCACGCTGTCGTTCGGCACCGAGAAGATTCTCACCATGCGCCCCGGCGAGACGGTGGAACTCTCCGGCCATACGCTGCGCTTCGAGGGTCTCAACCCGCAGAAAGGCCCGAACTTCACCGAGGATCGCGGCCACTTCCTTTTAATCTCAGATGGCAATGCCGACGGCGAGATCACTTCCGCGAAGCGCTTCTATCCGGTGCGGCAGACGGTGACGACCGAGTCCGGCATCAGGACGCTGGGCTTGAGCCAGCTCTATCTGTCGCTCGGCGACGAGGGCAATGACGGTTCCGTCGTCGTGCGCCTTTGGTGGAAGCCGCTGGTGACGCTGATCTGGGGCGGCGGCCTGGTGATGATGGTGGGCGCCGCCTTGTCGCTGCTCGATCGCCGCCTGCGCGTCGGCGCGCCCGCAAGACGGCGCAAACTGGCCGCCGCCGCGTCAATGAGCTCGACATGAAAGCGAAGTTTTCGCTCGCTTCGCTGCTTCTCCTACTGGCCCTGGTCTTCGCCGGCGCAGCGCAGGCGGTGAAGCCCGACGAGGTGCTGTCCGATCCGGCGCTGGAGGCGAGGGCACGCGCGCTTTCCGAAGGCCTGCGCTGCATGGTCTGCCAGAACCAGTCGATTGACGAATCCGATGCCGACCTTGCACGCGACCTACGTATCCTCGTGCGCCAGCGCCTTGTCGCGGGCGACACCGACCAGCAGGTGATGGACTATATCGTCTCGCGCTATGGCGAGTTCGTGCTCTTGAAGCCGCGCTTCAGCCTGCGCAACGCGCTTCTGTGGGGCACGCCGGCGCTTCTGCTGATCGCAGGCGGCATCTTCATCGTGCTCAGCGCCCGCTCGCGGCGCCCGACGCCGGACGGTGCCCTGAGCGCCGAGGAACAGGCCGCGCTGGACAAGATGTTGCATCGGGACTGAGCCGCCCTCCGGTGGCCAAACATTACAAAATTTTCATGTACCGGAAATGGCGCCGTAATGTGCGGCTCTCTAATCCTCTTGCCCGAGGATGCGTCGCCTGAGCGCATCCCTTCCAAAGAGGATACGAAACCCATGAATATTGCCCCCAATTCATATTCCGGCACACGCAAGCGCCTGATGGCCGCCGTTGCTTCCCTGGCCGTCGTCGGTGCGCTCGGCGTTGGTGCGCTCGCAACCGGCACTGCTCCCGTGCTGGCCGATGCGGTGCGCGTCGAGGCCCCGCAGGTCCCGAGCTTCGCCGATGTCGTCGAACACGTCTCGCCGGCGGTCGTCAGCGTCAGGGTCAAGGCCAAGATCCAGCCGACGGCCGATGACGGCTCCGACGATCAGGACGGCTTCGACAACCTGCCCGACAATCCGCAGCTGCGCCGCTTCTTCAAGGAGTTCCGTGGCTTCGGCGACCAGGGCGGCGGTCAGTTCGGCCCGCGCCAGTTCAACCACCGCAACCACGGCAATGGCGAGCCGCGCCCTGTCGCTCAAGGCTCGGGCTTCTTCATTTCCGAGGACGGCTACCTCGTCACCAACAACCACGTCGTTTCGGAAGGCTCGGACTTCACCGTTGTCACCAACGACGGCAAGGAACTCGACGCCAAGCTGATCGGCACCGATCCGCGCACCGACCTCGCCGTGTTGAAGGTCGACGGCAACAAGTTCACCTATGTCGACTTCGCCGACGACTCCAAGATCCGCATCGGCGACTGGGTGGTGGCCGTCGGCAACCCGTTCGGCCTCGGCGGCACCGTCACCGCGGGCATCGTCTCGGCCCGCGGCCGCGACATCGGCGCCGGACCCTATGACGACTTCATCCAGATCGACGCCTCCGTCAACCGCGGCAATTCGGGCGGCCCGACCTTCAACCTCAACGGCCAGGTGATCGGTATCAACACCGCCATCTTCTCGCCGTCGGGCGGCAGCGTCGGCATCGCCTTCGACATTCCGGCCTCGACCGCCAGGCAGGTCGTCGAAGACCTGATGAAGAACGGCTCCGTCCAGCGCGGCTGGCTCGGCGTCGAGATCCAGCCGGTCACCTCCGACATCGCCGAGTCGCTCGGCCTGAAGTCGGACAAGGGCGCGTTGGTTTCGAGCGCGCAGGACGCCGGTCCCGGCAAGAAAGCGGGCATCACGGCCGGCGATGTCATCACCCAGGTCGACGGCAAGGATGTCGCCTCGCCGAAGGAACTCGCCCGCATGATCGGCGCTTATGCGCCGGGCAAGTCGGTCGACGTCACCGTATGGCGCAACGGCAAGAACGAGACGGTCAAGGTCGATCTCGGCACGCTGCCTTCGAGCGACAAGCAGGCCTCGAACGACGACAGCAACAAGCAGGCGGCCCCGGCCAAGGCCGATACGCTTGCCGATCTCGGCCTCACCGTCACCAAGTCGGAAAACGGCAAGGGCCTGGTCGTCACCGATGTCGATCCGGACAGCGATGCGGCCGACCGCGGCATCCAGCCCGGCGACGTTATCACCTCGATCAATTCGAATGAGGTGAACACTACCGACGACGTCTCCAAGGCTATGACGGACGCCGCCAAGTCGGGCCGCAAGGCCGTGCTGATGCAGATCACGCGCGACGACTCGAACCGCTTCGTCGCTCTGCCGGTCGGCAAGGGCTGATCCGACAGAGCGGTTCATCGTTTCACGGAAACGCCGGACCGCTCTAGCTTTTTGACGCAATTCCGGACGGAAAACCGTTTCACACTTTTCCTGGAATTGCTCTGGCGACTTTTCCTTGCGGCTGTTTCAACACCCCCGAGCCGCCGCCGGGAAAACATGGGGCCGAGCACGTCAGTCAGTCACCGTGTTTCGCTCCTGGCGGCAGCGGGTTTCCCATCACCCGCTGCCGCTTTACCGGCATGTCGCCCAAAAGTGGCCACCGGTTTTGGGATCGCGGCATGCGAGCAAAAACGCATGTCGCCCAAAAGTGGTGCCGGTTTTTGGGATCACGACACGCGGCTGGCAAATGCAAGGGTAAGTGGAATGGCTGCCCCTCAATCTTCCGGTGAAATCGCGTATAACGGCTCCATGAAGATTCTCGTCATGGAAGACGATCGCGAGGCAGCGGATTACCTTAAGAAGGCCTTCGCCGAGGCGGGCCATACCGCCCATGTCGCCGGCGATGGCGAGACCGGCTTCGCGCTCGCCGATGCCGGCGACTATGACGTGATGGTGGTCGACCGCATGATGCCGCGCCGCGACGGCCTGTCGGTGATCGCAGCGCTCCGCTCGCGCGGCAACACCACGCCGGTGCTGATCCTGTCGGCGTTGGGCGAGGTCGACGACCGCGTCACCGGCCTACGCGCCGGCGGTGACGATTATCTGACCAAGCCCTACGCTTTTTCCGAACTGCTCGCCCGCGTCGAGGTCCTCAACCGCCGCGCCAGCGCCCGGGAATCCGAGACCGTCTACCGTGTCGGCGATCTCGAGCTTGACCGTCTTTCCCATTCGATCAAGCGCGCCGGCCGCGAGATCACGCTGCAGCCGCGCGAGTTCCGCCTGCTCGAATATCTCATGCGCCACGCCGGCCAGGTGGTGACGCGCACCATGCTGCTGGAAAATGTCTGGGACTATCATTTCGATCCGCAGACCAACGTCATCGACGTCCACGTCTCTCGGCTGCGCGGCAAAATCGAGAAGGGCTTCGACAAGCCGATCCTGCACACGATCCGCGGCGCCGGCTACATGCTGAAGGGCGGCTAGAGGATTGATCCCGAACCGAAGGTCAGCGAAAGCAAAAAGTGGGAACCGGTTTTCGGAAAAGATCATGCTACAACAAGGAGTTAGATCAGGATGACGATTCAACCAATCGTCATCCTGATCTAGGAGCAAATGGCTCTTTCCCTGCCGGCCATCATGAAGACGACGGCGGCCCGGCTCTCGGCGCTTTATCTTCTGCTTTTCGCTCTCTGCGCCGTGCTGCTGGTCTTCTACATGACGTCGTTGTCGGCGCGCATGCTGACGGCGCAGACCCAGGAGACCATCAACGACGAGGTGCTCGGCCTGGCCCAAGCCTATCAGCGCGGCGGCCTGCCGGTGCTGGTGCGCGTCGTCGAGGCCCGTTCCCGCCAGCCCGGCGCCAATCTCTACCTCATCGCCGACGCCAACGGCCAGATCCTGACCGGCAACGTGCAGAGCCTCGAGCCGGGGGTCATCGAGACCGAGGGCTGGACGACGGAGCCGTTTTCCTACCAGCGCTTCGGCGAGGGCGAGCTCGACCGGTTGCGCGGCGGAGACCAGACCGCGCCGTCGTCCGGTGCCGGCAGTGCGCAGGCAGAGGGCGAGAAAGGCCACAACGCTATCGCACTGGTGCTGAGACTCCCCAACCAGATGATCATGCTGGTCGGCCGTGACCTTGGCGAGCCCGAACGCTTCCGCGCGGTCATCCGCCGTTCGCTGATGCTGGCCTTGGGCATGATGGGCCTCGGCGGGCTCTTGATCTGGTTCTTTGTCGGGCGCGCCGCGCTGAAGCGCATCGACAGCGTGTCCGACGCGAGCCGCCGCATCATGGGCGGCGACCTCGGCGGGCGGCTGCCGGTGACCGGCGCCGGCGACGAATTCGACCGCCTGTCGGAAAACCTCAACACGATGCTCGCCCGCATCGCCATGCTGAACGAGGGGCTGAAGCAGGTCTCCGACAACATCGCCCACGACCTGAAGACGCCGCTGACCAGGCTGCGCAACCGCGCCGAGGCGACACTCGCCGGCAAGCACAAGACGACAGACTACCGCCAGGCACTGGAGAGCACGATCGCCGAGTCCGACCAGCTCATCAAGACCTTCAACGCCATCCTGATGATCTCGCGGCTGGAGGCCGGCTATTCCTCCGAGACGACCAGTCCGGTCGATCTCGCCGCCACGGTGAGCGATGTCGTTGAGCTTTACGAACCGGTGGCGGAGGAAGCGGGCGTTGCCTTGGAAGCGACGGTGCCGGAAGCCATCACCATCAACGGCAACCGCGAGCTGATCGGCCAGGCGCTGTCCAACATCGTCGACAACGCAATCAAATACTCGACCGACGCCACCGAGAGCCCGAAGGTGCGCGTCACGCTGGAGCGCGCCGGCGGCGAGGTCAAGCTGGCCGTCGCCGACAATGGCCATGGCATTCCCGACGATACCGATCGCGCCAGGGCCACCGAGCGCTTCGTGCGGCTGGAAAAGAGCCGTTCGCAGCCGGGTTCGGGCCTGGGCCTCAGCCTCGCCAAGGCGATCATGACTTTCCACAATGGCAGGCTTGATCTTTTGCCCGCCAATCCCGGATTGTCCGTTGTCATGAGTTTCCCGGCACGGGAGACGCATTGATGGCGGCGAGGATGGCAAAGAAAAAGATCGAGACCGAATGGCAACTCCGCCCGACGCTGGCGCTTCGCCCGCTGGATGGCGACCATGCCCGGCGGGAATTGTCCGAGATCGCGGACGCCGCCGGGGAAGACGGCCTTTCCCGTCTGGCGACATTCCTAACCGGCGGGGGGCCGCTGCAGGATCTGCTCGCCGCCGTTTTCGACCTGTCGCCGTTCCTGCGCGATGCGGCGCGTCGCCGTCCAGCCATTCTCGATGCACTGTTCGACAAGACGATCGAAGCGCGGCTCAACGAGATCGGCGAGGTGATCGGCCGCTCGCCACGGGCCGAGAATGTTTCGGAATCGAGCCTGATGATGGGGCTCAGGCAATTGAAGGCCGAAGCGCATTTCCTGATCGCGCTCGCCGACCTTTCCGGCGAGGCCAAGACCGCGCTGACGGTGCGCCGCCTAAGCGTCCTCGCGGATGCCTCAACGCGCGCTGCGGTCGATTTCCTGCTGCTGGACGCGCACGGGCAGGGCAAGCTCAAGGTGCCGGATCCAAAAGATCCCGCGCACGGTTCGGGCTGGGTCCTGCTCGGCATGGGCAAGCTCGGCGCGCACGAGCTGAATTTCTCTTCCGATATCGATCTCGTCGTCTTCTTCGATCCGGAGGCGCCGGCCGTCATCGATCCGCTGGACGCGACGGAGCTGTTCTCGCGCCTTACCCGCCGCCTCGTGCGCATCCTGCAGGACCGCACCGAGCATGGCTACGTCTTCCGCACCGATCTGAGGCTCCGTCCCGATCCCGGCTCGACACCGCTGGCGATCCCGGTCGAGGCCGCACTTCGCTACTACGAAGCACGCGGCCAGAACTGGGAACGCGCCGCCATGATCAAGGCGCGGCCGGTGGCGGGCGACCTTGCGGCGGGTGCCGCCTTCCTCAAGGAATTGCAGCCTTATGTCTGGCGCAAATACATGGACTATGCCGCGATCGCCGACGTCCATTCGATCAAGCGCCAGATCCATGCCCACAAGGGCCATGGCGAGATCGCGGTGAAGGGTCATAACGTCAAGCTCGGCCGCGGCGGCATCCGCGAGATCGAGTTCTTCGTCCAGACGCAGCAGCTGATTGCCGGCGGCCGTTTCCCGGAATTGCGCGGCCGCGAGACGGTGCCGATGTTGGGTGCGCTCGCCGCGCGCGGCTGGATCACCGCCGATGCGCGCGATGCGCTCACCCGGCAATATTGGTTCCTGCGCCGTGTCGAGCACGCCATTCAGATGGTGGCCGACGAGCAGACGCATATCCTGCCGGAGGAGGACGAGGAACTGGAGCGCATTGCGCTGATGCTGGGTTTTGCCGGCGAGGCGGAGTTTGCGGAAGCCTTCCGCGCCTCGCTGCAGCAGGTCGAACGCCACTATGCGGCGCTGTTCGAAACGGCACCCGAACTGTCGGCCGGCGTCGGCAACCTGGTCTTCACCGGCGACGTCGACGATCCCGACACGCTGCAGACCTTGCATCACATCGGCTTCCAGCGGCCGAGCGACATCTGCCGCGTCATCCGCGGCTGGCATTTCGGCCGCTACCGCGTGACGCAATCGGCAGAGGCGCGCGAACGTCTGACCGAGCTCACGCCGGCGCTGCTGCAAGCCTTCGGCCAGACGCGCCGCGCCGACGAGGCGCTGGTCCGCTTCGACGAGTTCCTTGCCGGTCTGCCGGCCGGAATCCAACTCTTCTCGCTACTACAGTCGAATCCGGCACTGCTCAAGCTGATGGCGACGATCATGGGCGCCGCCCCGCGGCTCGCCGCCATCATCACGCGCCGGCCGCACGTCTTCGACGGCCTGCTCGACCCGGCGCTGCTCACCGAATTGCCGGACCGCGCCTATCTTTCCGCCAGGCTTGCCGCCTTCATCGAGGGCGACCGCGCCTATGAAGATGTGCTCGACCGTCTGCGCATCTTCGCCTCCGAGCAGAAGTTCCTGATCGGCGTGCGGCTGCTTGCCGGCTCGATCGATCCGGCGCGGGCGGGGCGCGCCTTCTCCGACCTCGCCGATCTCACCATCGAGGCGGCGCTCGACGCGGTCATCGCCGAGTTCGCGCTGCGCCACGGCAGCGTTGCCGGGGGCAGGGTGGCGTTGCTCGGCATGGGCAAGCTCGGCAGCCGCGAGCTGACCGCCGGCTCCGATGTCGATCTCATCCTGCTCTATGATCACGATTTGGATGCGGAGGAATCCGACGGCGAGAAGCCGCTGGCGCCCTCGCATTACTACACCCGCATGACCCAGCGGCTGATCGCCGCCGTCTCGGCGCCGACGGCCGAAGGCGTGCTTTACGAGCTGGATCTTCGCTTGCGCCCCTCCGGCAACAAGGGGCCGGTCGCCACCCATGTCGATGCCTTCAAGAAATATCAGCGCCAGGACGCCTGGACCTGGGAGCACATGGCGCTGGCGAGAGCCCGCGCCATCGGCGGCGATGCCGAACTCTGCGCCGAGGTTGAGGAGGATGTCGCGGTGGTGCTCGCCCAGCCGCGCGACGGCGCCAAGGTGAAGGCGGAAGCCGCGGAGATGCGCGTCCTGATCGAGAAGGAAAAGCCGCCGCGCGATCTCTGGGACATCAAGCTGATCCCTGGCGGCCTCATCGACCTCGAATTCATCGCCCAGGTCGCGGTCATCACCGGCGCTATCGAGCCCGGCCGCCGGGTGACGGCGACGGCGGATGTGCTGGCGCGGCTGGGGCCGCAATTCGCTGCAGCCGATGTCAGGCAGGAGCTTTGCGAGGCCTGGCGGCTCTATCTGGCCCTGACCCAGATGATCAGGCTCTGCCTTACCGGCGAGTTCCACCGGGACGATGTCCCGCCGGGGCTTTCGGATTTGCTTCTGGCGGTCACCGACCTGCCGGATTTCGCCGTGCTGGAAGCACATCTCAAGGAGACGTCGCGGAAGGTCCGCAAGGATTTCGACCGTCTGCTTCGTGCGGGAGCGCCGACCTCGCGGGAATAACCACGGCTCATTCCTTCGCGCCGGCATTTCGAAACTCCAGGCCGTAATTCAGGCCGCCGCCTTCACCGTGGACGGCGACTTCTTGAGCGGGATGCGCACCGACACGATGGTGCCGACGCCTTCCGTCGAGCGGATCTTCAGCGCGCCGCCCTGCAGTTCGGCCAGCGAGCGCGAGATGGCCAGCCCAAGGCCGGAGCCGGTATGGTTTTTGGAGAACTGATTCTGAACCTGCTCGAACGGCCGCCCGAGCTTGCTCAGCGCCTGTTTTGGGATACCGCAGCCATTGTCCTCGATGGTGAGAACCAGCGCGCCCGACGCGCTGCGCGCCCTGACCGTGATCTTGCCGCCCTGTCCAGTGAATTTCACCGCATTGGAGAGCAGGTTGATGGCGATCTGCTTGATCGCGCGGCGGTCTGCGTAGAGCCGCATCGAGTCGGCGATCCGCGTTTCCACCGTGATCGACTTTTCCGCCGCCTGCAGCGAGATGACGCGAACCGTTTCCTTGATCAGCGGGCAGAGGTCGATCTCCTCGCGGTCAAGGGAGAACTGGCCGGCCTCGATCTTCGACATGTCTAGTATGTCGTTGATGACGCCCAGCAGATATTTGCCGCTGCCGTTGATGTCGCTGGCATATTCCTCGTAGCGCTCGGAACCCAGCGGCCCGAACAGTCGCTGTTCCATCAGTTCGGAAAAGCCGATGATGGCATTGAGCGGCGTGCGCAATTCATGCGACATGTTGGCGAGGAATTCGGATTTCGCGCGGTTGGCCGCCTCGGCGCGCTCCGTCTCCTTCATGTATTTGCGATTGAGCTCGACCAGCTCCTTGGCGCGTTCCTCCTCGGCGCGGCGGGCGAGGCTGAGATCGTGGATCGTCGCCATCAGGCGCCGCTCGCTATCGACCAGCTTTTCCTGGTGCAGCTTGATCTGGGTGATGTCGGAGCCGACCGAGACGATGCCGCCGTCCCTGGTCCTGAGCTCGTTGACCTGCAGCCAGCGGCCGTCCGCCAGTTGCCTCTCAATGGTGATGCCGCCATGCGGCCCATTGGCGTTGGCCAGCCTGCGCTCCGAGGCGAAGGCGAGCATGCGCTCCTCCAGCATGTCGCGGGTTGCGCCCGGCACCACGTCGCGGTCCGAGAGTCCGTTGTCCTTCTGGAATTTGGAGTTGCACATGATCAGCCGTTCGGCGGCATCCCATAGCACGAAGGATTCGTTGATGTTCTCGATCGCGGTCCTCAGCCGCATGTCCGCCGCTTCCGAGCGCAGCGCCAGGTGCCGCTGCTCGGTAACGTCGACGGCTATGCCGATCAGCTGGATCTCGGGCGCCTCCGGGTCGATCACCTGGGCGCGGGCCCGCATCCACACCCACTGCCCGTCGGCATGGCGCATGCGGAACACCTGGTCGATATGGTCGATCTCGCGCTCGACGATGCGGTTGGCGAGCTCGAAGAGATCGCCGTCGTCAGGATGGATGATCTCGTCGACCTCGCCGAACGACAGCATCGTATCGCACGGCTCATAGCCCAGCATGTCGTACATCGAGCGCGACCAGTACATCTTGCCGCGCACCATGTCCCAGTCCCATAGCCCGCAGCGGCCGCGCACCAGCGCCATGTCGATGCGCTGATGCGCCTCGAGATAGATGCGATCGGCTGCCTGGGCGCGCGCCGCTTGGCCGAAATAGGCATAGAGGATGACGATCAGAACGCCTGCCGTCAGAACGAACAGGGTGACGTTGAGCGACACCGTCTTGCGCCAGCCGTCGAACACCGCCTCCTTGGGCACTAGCACCGCCGCGGCGTTCTTGCGGTCGCCCGTAAGGCTGACGGCGCCAAGCCAGTCCTTCCCGCCGATGCTGACATCCATCACGCCGGCGCGGTCGCCGAACATGAACAGCGGCTGGCCGCCCAGCACCAGGCTGTCGAGCGAGCGCCCCTCCCAGCCGGTCGACAATGGCGACACCGCGATGATCTTGAAGGCGCCGTCGGTGATGGCCAGCACATGGCTGCGGCCCATGGCGCCCTGGCGGCTGGTGTTTTCCAGAAGATCCATGGCATTGGCGCCGGCCGCGTTCGGGTCGGCGGTGATCGCCTGCGCCATCTGGCCCGCGGCCAAAGCCAGCACCGCCTTGGCGTCGCGTTCGACCGCGTCCCGGTCGTTCACCAGCGACAGGAAGCGAAGTGCTGCGATGACGATCAGGAAGATGATGATCAGCGCGGGGATCGAGCGGCGCAGCAGCGGCTCCGCCGCCACCAGCCGCTGGTAGGCGGGCTCGGCGATCAGGCGCGCATTGCCGGCAAGCCCGTCGCCTCTTGCCTCGCGACGCGCAAAAGCCTTCCCTCCGGGCGCGCCCCACGCGTCCGTCTTGGCCATAAATGGCACTCCCCGATTTGCCGCATACTTGACGACCCGGCTACGCCGCACGCCCGAATCGTCAGTAAGGAATCAAAGGTGATTCGCCTTGTCCAGAGGCGCGGCCAAAAAAGATTAAAAGTTGATTGAAATTCGTCGCAACTGCTGATCTCCCCACGAGGGGGAGATTGGCGCTCCACCGCTACGCCAGCGTGCGCTCCACGATGTCGCGCAGATCGGCCGACAGGTTCTCGGCGCTCGCGATCTGCAGCAGCGCCTGCCTTGCCTTGTTCTGCCGAACCGGTTCCAGTGAGCGCCAGGACCGCAGTGCCGTCGCCAGCCTTGCCGCCACTTGCGGATTGCGCTTCTCGACCTCCAGCACGGTCTCGGCGAAGAAGCGGTAGCCCTGGCCGTCGGCGCGGTGGAAGCCGGTCTGGTTGGCGCTGGAGAAAGTTCCGATCAGCGAGCGCACCCGGTTGGGATTGGCGATCGAGAAGGCGGGGTGCTGCATCAGCGCGCGCACTTTCTCGACGGTCTGCGCGCCGGGCACGCCGGCCTGGATCTGGAACCATTTGTCGAGCACCAGCGCATCGCCGCGATACCTCGCCTCGAAGGTCGCCAGCGCCTCCTCCGCTTGGCGAGAGCCGGCGTGGCGGTGCGCCAGCACGGTGAGCGCCGCGGCGCGGTCGGTCATGTTGGTGGCGGCGTTGAAGTGCTGTGCAGCAAGTGCCGCGCCCTCGGGCAGCAGCGAAAGGTAATCGAGCAGGACGTTGCGCAGCGCCCGCCGCCCGGCGCTCGCCGCGTCGGGCGTGAATGGGCCTTTGTCGGCGAGGCTGTCGTAGAGCGCCGAGAAGACCTCGCGGTTTGCGGCGGCGATCGTCCGCGCCAGTGCCTCGCGGGCGACGAAGATGGCGTCGGGGTCGATGCCCTTGCCGATGTCGCGCGCGATGTCGGCCTCGCCGGGCAGCGATAGCGCCAGCGCCCGATAGGCCGGCTCCAGCCTCTCATCGCCAACGCTCCTTCCGGCAAGCTCGGCGAGCCTTTCCACGAAAGCCGGCTTCTTGCCTCCCAGCACCTGGCGGAAGGCAGCGATCAGCGCGTCGGTAAGCAGCGTGTTGAATGCCTGCCAGCGCGAGAAAGAGTCGCTGTCATGGCTGGCGAGGAAGAACTGGTCGTCGGCCTTCTGCTGCACCGAGAGCGTGATCGGCGCCGAGAAGCCGCGGTTGAGCGACACCGAAGGCCGCTCCGAAACGCCTGAGAAGCGCACCGTGTGCCGCCGCTTGCGGATATGGATGACGCCGTCCTCGACGGCGGCGCCGTCGACGGCTGCCCAAGTGACAGGCTTGCCGCCGGCGCCGACCAGGCCGAAGCCCAGCGGAATGTGCATCAGCCGCTTGCGGCTTTCCGACGGCGTCGGCGGCACCGACTGTTCGATCTCCAGCGTGAACGCCTTGGCCGCGGCATTGTAGGAGGAACTCACCGTCAGGTTCGGCGTGCCGGCCTGGTGGTACCAGAGCGCGAACTGCGCGAGGTCTCGGCCCGAAACGTCCTCGAACACTTTCAGAAAATCCTCGATGGTCGCCGCTTCGCCGTCATGCCGCTCGAAATAGAGGTCCATGCCGGCGCGGAAGGCTTCCGGCCCGAGGATGGTGCGGATCATGCGCACCACTTCCGAACCCTTCTCGTAGACGGTGGCGGTATAGAAGTTGTTGATCTCGCGGTAGCGGCGCGGCCTGACCGGGTGTGCCAGCGGCCCTTGGTCCTCGGGGAACTGATGCGCGCGCAGCGTGCGCACCTCGATGATGCGTTTCACCGCGCGCGAGCGCTGGTCGGCGGAAAATTCGTGATCGCGGTAAACCGTCAGCCCTTCCTTCAGGCAGAGCTGGAACCAGTCGCGGCAGGTGATTCTGTTGCCAGTCCAATTGTGGAAATATTCATGCGCGATGATCGCTTCGATATTGGCGAAGTCGGCGTCCGTCGCCGTCTCCTCGTCGGCCAGCACGTATTTGTCGTTGAAGATGTTGAGGCCCTTGTTCTCCATCGCGCCCATGTTGAAGTCGGACACGGCGACGATGTTGAAGACGTCGAGGTCGTATTCGCGGCCGAAGGCTTCCTCGTCCCATTTCATCGAGCGCTTCAGCGCGTCCATCGCGTAGCCGGCGAGCCGTTCCTTGCCGGGCTCGACATAGATGCCGAGCTCGACCTCGCGGCCGGATAGGGTGGTGAAGCTGCCCGCGACCTTGCCGAGCGCGCCAGCCACCAGCGCGAAGAGATAGGAAGGTTTCGGGAAGGGATCGTGCCAGACAGCATAGTGCCGGCCGTCGGCGAGCGTGCCGCTTTCGACAGGATTGCCGTTGGAAAGCAAAAGCGGCGCTTCGTTATGCGGAGCCTCGATGCGCACGGTGTAGACCGACAGAATGTCCGGCCGGTCGAGGAAATAGGTTATGCGGCGAAAGCCCTCGGCCTCGCATTGCGTGCAATAGACATTGTTGGAGCGATAGAGGCCCATCAGCGCTTCATTGCTGGACGGCGCGATTTCGGTCTCGAGGCGAAGCTCGAAGCGCTGCTCGGGCGGCGGCGTCGGAATGGTCAACTGGTCCGGCGTCGCCTGGTAATCGGCCTCTGGGAGGGTCTGCCCGTCGATGGCAACGCCGAGCAGCGTCAGCCCGTCGCCGTCGAGCACAAGCGGCGCGGAAGCGGCGACGCCTTCGCGCCGCTCGATGGTGAGCACGGCAATGACGCGGGTCGCATCCGGTGACAGGCGGAAATCGAGATTGATCCGTGGAATGAGATAGTCGCTGGGGCGGTAGTCTTCGAGTTTGAAGACATGGCCGGTATCGGTGCGCATTCCGTTGGTTTTCCTGCCGATTTCGGGCGGACAGCGGGTGTTGCTGGCCCAAGAATTTTGAAGTCCGCGCTCTTTACACGAAATGGTCACTCGACAAAACTGCGCCGGGGCCTATTTCTGGGCTTCGTTTCCGACCATCGTCACGAGGCAAGATGACCGTCGATCATGCCGTCGGCCACGACACGCTGCGCGGCATTGCGCTGAAGATCGTCTCCGTGGCGGTCTTCGTAGGCATGCAGACTTGTATCAAGGCGGCCGGCGACGTGCCCGCCGGGCAGATCGTCTTCTTCCGATCCTTCTTTGCCATCTTCCCGATCGTCGCTTTCCTGTCGTTCAAGGGGCAGCTAGCCACAGCGTTCACCACGAAGCGGCCGTTCAACCACATCGCGCGCGGCGTCGTCGGCGTCGGCGCCATGGGACTCGGCTTCTTTGCGCTGACTAGGCTGCCGCTCCCCGAAGCGATCACGCTGAACTATGCCCAGCCGCTGCTGGTCGTGGTGTTCTCCTCGGTCTTCCTCGGTGAGACGATCCGCGTCTATCGCTGGAGTGCGGTCGCCGTCGGTCTCGTCGGCGTGCTCATCATCTCCTGGCCGGAACTGACGCTGTTGAATTCCGACGAGGCGCTCGACGATCAGGAAGTGCTGGGCGTCATGGCGGCGCTGATCGCCGCTGCGATCTCCGCCGTCGCCATGCTTCTGGTGCGCAATCTCGTGCAGACCGAGAAGACGGCGACGATCGTGCTGTGGTTCTCCTCGACGGCGAGCGTGCTGGCGCTGTTCACATTGCCTTTCGGCTGGCAGGCGCTGACGCCGATGCAAGCCGCGCTGCTTGTCATGGCCGGCTGCTGCGGCGGTCTCGGCCAGATCCTGATGACGGCCGCCTACCGCCACGCCGAGGCCTCGGTCGTGGCGCCCTTCGAATACACCTCGATGATCCTCGGCGTCGTGGTCGGCTATCTCATCTTCGGCGATGTAACGTCGCTGAACACGCTGATCGGCGGCGTCATCGTGGTGGCCGCCGGCATCTTCATCATCTGGCGCGAACGGCAACTGGGCCTGGAGCGCACGCGCACGCGGAGGGCGACGCCGCCGCAGGGGTAATGTCACCCAGAAGTGTGCAGCGGTTCTAGGATAACGACATGCATCAAAATAAGGACCTTAGTCTACGAAGCCGTTGCCCGCTCCTTCGCCAGCCGCACCAGCACTGTCCGCGTCTGCTCGTCGGCGGGGAAGAAGGACTCGATCGCCAGCTCCGACAGCGTGACGTCGAGCGGTGTGCCGAACACAGTGATCGTGCTGATGAAGGACAGCACCATATCCCCATGTGCGAGCCTGAGCGGATGCACGATGCCGCTCGGCTCGACCGGCGCCGGCCGGCTGCTCTTCAGCCCGGACGGATAGCCGCGCAGCTCCTTCTCCAGCTCGATCAGCACGGGGTCGCCGGTGGCGTCGTTCTGGTGCTTCAGCCGCTCGAGGAGATGCGCGCGCCATTCCGCGAGGTTGACGATGCGCGGCGCGACGCCGCCAGGATGCAGGCTGAGCCTCAGCACATTGACCGGCGGCTTGAGCAGCGACGGCTCCGAGACGTCGGCCAGGAACGGGCCGATCGCGGCGTTGGCGGAAACAAGGTTCCAGTGCCGGTCGACCGCGAGCGCCGGGAAGGGCTCGTGGCCTTTGAGCACCGTCTCGACCGCGGCCATCGCCGGCGCCAGCGTCGCATCGGTCAGCGGCCTTTCGCTGAAGCTCGGCGCGAAGCCCGCCGCGAGCAGCAGTTGGTTGCGCTGGCGCAGCGGGATCGAAAGCTGCTCGGCCAGATGCAGCACCATCTCGCGCGACGGCTGTGCGCGGCCGCTTTCGACAAAGGAGAGATGCCGCTGCGAGATGTCGGCTTCCATGGCGAGGTCGAGCTGGCTCATGCGCCGGCGCGTGCGCCATTCGCGAATGAGGCTTCCGGCGGAGATTTCGGACGTTGTCATGGCAGCAGGACTAAGGCGGCGAGGGGAGCAATTCAATTACCTGGGAGGTAATTGGCGCCATCTCCTTCTCCACAAGGGAAGAAGGGAAGCGCTTACGCCAACGCTCTCAGCTTCGCCTTCACCTCGAGAAAATCCCGCCAGGCCAGCTTCTTGTGCGCCGGCGTCCTCAGCAGATAGGCCGGGTGCAGTGTCGGCATCGCCGGAATGGCGGTGCCCGACGCGGTCGTGTGGACACGCCAGTTGCCGCGCAGCCTGAGTATCCCTTCCGTGGTGTTGAGCAACGTCTTGGCGGAAGGTCCGCCGAGATTGACCAGCACTTTCGGGTTGACCAGCTCGATCTGCCTTTCGATGAACGGACGGCAGATCTCCGTCTCGTGCGGCGTCGGCGTGCGGTTGCCCGGCGGACGCCATGGGATGACATTGGCGATATAGGCCGAAGTCCGGTCGAGGCCGATCGCGGCGAGCATGCGGTCGAGCAGCCGTCCCGAGCGGCCGACGAAGGGCAGGCCTTCGAGGTCCTCGTCGCGGCCCGGCGCCTCGCCGACAAGCATCAGGTCGGCATTCGGGTTACCGTCGGCGAAGACCAGGTTCTTGGCGGTGAATTTGAGGTTGCAGCCGTCGAAGGCCGCCATGTGCTGGCGCAGCTCGTCAAGCGTCGAGGCGCTGGCCGCCAGTTGTCGCGCGAGCATAATCTGCCCCTCGTCGGGGACCGTTGCGGTGGTGAGGGTCGGGCGCCTCGGCGCATCGGGCACTTGGCTTGCGTCCAGCCCGGTTGATGCCGCCGGCCGTTCCGCGGCCCGGCTTGCGTCAAAGCCGGGCTCCGATGCCGGCCGCTCCTGGGGCCTGCTTTCGCGAGCGGGCGCGGCCGTGGCCGGCGCGCGCTCGGCTTGCTTCGGCTTGGCCCCGGCGAACCGGTTTATCGGCGTGTCTTCCAGCGCCTCGTCAACGCCGGCGCTGGCATAGAAGGCCAGCAGCTCGGCGATGTCGATCGGGTTGTTGGGAGAGGTGGCAGTCATGGCGGCACAATCGTCCGCGTGGCGATGATTTGCAACCGCCGTGAATTCGCCATCCAGCGCGACGTCCGTCAGCCTGTGGGAATGCGCGGATCCTGCACCAGATAAAACGTCCAGCGCGGCGTGTAGTCGGTGATCAGGAACGCGAAGGTCGCCGTCTTCAGCGGGTCGACCTTGCCGTTCTTGAACAGCAGCCGGTCATAGGGTTCGAACTGGCGGTCGAAATCGGCGAAGTTGCTGGAAACGATGTTGTCGGGCGTCTTGTTGCGCTGATCGAAGGATAGGCCGTCGCCGAATACGCTTGGCTGGTCGAGGATTTCCTGCAGCTCGAACTGGAATTCCACCCAGGGCAGCGCGCTGTTGTTGAGCACGTCGATGCGCATATACATCACGCCATTGGCGACGTCGCCGGCCTTGCCGAAGGCTTCGATCGGCCTGACGGCGCGGATGGTCAGCGTCACCGGTGTCGCCGAATTCAGCTCCTCGGTGATGACCAGCGGGTCATCCTTGGTGCCGATTCCGGAAGCGCCGGTGATGCGGAAGCCGCCAAGCTCGTCGGAAAAGGAGTAGGCGCCGGCCACCCACACTTTCTGCGTATCGGCCTGGGCGGCACCAAGCGAAAAGAGGAGCGGAAGAACCGCGCGGCAGAGCACGCCGGGCGTGAAGAGTAAGCGCTTCGATGAAAAGCCGGTTGGCTCGGGAGTGCGCATGAGGTCAAGTATTGCCGATAAGCAAGCCGTCGAACAATTAAAAACGTGCGTCCGGTGGTTCCCCTTCCAATCGGTTGGCCCTGCTGGATGCTTTGCCTGGCCTGATCGAATGGGCTTGCATCGCCAGAAAACCGCGACTTTTTGTCGAAATCGGCCTTGTTACGTCAGCGCCGGTTTCGCGTCGCGAATTGATGCGCTATGCAGCGCGTGAGCCAGCAAAATGCAAGAATATGGCAAGCCAGTGAGGGGTCGATGAGCGATATCGAACGCGAGAGCATGGAATTCGACGTGGTGATCGTCGGCGCCGGTCCAGCCGGCCTTGCCGCGGCGATCCGTCTGAAGCAGCTCAACCCCGACCTTTCCGTCGTCGTCTTGGAAAAGGGCGGCGAGGTCGGCGCCCACATACTGTCCGGCGCCGTCGTCGACCCGATCGGCATCGATCGCCTTTTGCCGGGCTGGCGCGAGGAAGAGGGCCATCCGTTCAAGACGCCGGTCACCGACGATCATTTCCTGGTCCTCGGCCCCGCCGGTTCGTTCCGCCTGCCCAATTTCCTGATGCCGCCGCTGATGAACAATCACGGCAACTACATCGTCTCGCTCGGCAATGTCTGCCGCTGGCTGGCGACCAAGGCCGAGGCGCTCGGCGTCGAGATCTATCCGGGCTTTGCCGCGGCGAGCCTTGTCTACAACGATGCCGGCGCCGTCACCGGTGTGATCACCGGCGACATGGGCGTCGAGAAGGACGGCACGCACGGCCCGGCCTACGCGCCGGGCATGGCGCTGATGGGCAAATACGTGCTGATCGGCGAGGGCGCGCGCGGCTCTTTAGCCAAGCAGCTGATCGCGAAATACCGGCTTGCCGACGGCCGCGAGCCGGGCAAGTTCGGCATCGGCCTCAAGGAACTGTGGCAGATCAAGCCGGAAAATCACAAGCCGGGGCTGGTGCAGCATTCCTTCGGCTGGCCGCTCGACATGAAGACCGGCGGCGGCTCCTTCCTCTATCATCTGGAAGACAATCAGGTGGCGGTCGGCTTCGTCGTCCACCTGAACTACAAGAACCCCTGGCTCTCGCCCTTCGAGGAATTCCAGCGCTTCAAGACGCATCCGGCGATCAGAGGCACCTTCGAAGGCGCCAAGCGGATCGGCTACGGTGCCCGCGCCATCACCGAGGGCGGCTGGCAGTCGGTGCCGAAGCTTTCCTTCCCGGGCGGCGTGCTGATGGGCTGCGCGGCCGGCTTCGTCAACGTGCCGCGCATCAAGGGCTCGCACAATGCGGTGCTGTCCGGCATGCTGGCGGCCGAACATGTCGCAGACGCCATTGCCGCCGGCCGCGCCAATGACGAGCTCGCCTCCTATGAAGACGCCTGGCGCGGCAGCGACATCGGCAAGGACCTGAAGAAGGTGCGCAACGTCAAGCCGCTGTGGTCGCGCTTCGGCACCATCGTGGGCGTCGGCATCGGCGGTCTCGACATGTGGCTGAACACGTTGTTCGGCTTCTCGCCCTTCGGCACGCTGAAGCACGGCAAGGCCGACTACGCGACGTTGGACCCCGCCTCCAAGCATCAGAAGATCGCCTATCCGAAGCCGGATGGCGTCTTGACCTTCGACCGGCTCTCATCGGTGTTTTTGTCCAACACCAACCATGAGGAAAACGAGCCGGTGCATCTGATCGTCGGCGACGCGGCGCTGCTGCAGCGCTCCGAGCACGACGTCTTTGCCGGCCCTTCGACCCGCTACTGCCCGGCAGGCGTCTACGAGTGGGTGGACAAGGACGGCAACGCCGCGGCCGATCCGTCGGCCAAGGACGTGCGCTTCGTCATCAACGCGCAGAACTGCGTCCACTGCAAGACCTGCGATATCAAGGATCCGAACCAGAACATCAACTGGGTGCCGCCACAAGGTGGAGAGGGTCCGGTCTATCAGGGCATGTAGAGGGCAATTGCCAAAGGCTTTGCGCTGCCCCTCACCCTCCCGCCGTGAAGAACGGAGAGGGGTGCCAGCGCCGGAGCTTGCCCCTACGGGAGAAGATGGCGGCAGCCAGATGAGGAGGCCTGCGTGCGGTACAGGTTGCGACAGCGCAACCTCAAGGCCGTTGAAACCGTCGCCTGCTTGTGTTTCCTTTCGCTGAGGATAGGGAGAGACGGCTATGCGGCTGGCGGTTCTGACATGCCTTGTCGCCCTCGGCGCGCTGTGCGCGCCGCAGGCTTCGGCCGGCACCACGGTGCTGGTCCAGACGCGTACCTATGACATTGCCGGTAATTCTGGCGCGGCGCTCATCGAGGCCATGGACAGCAAAGGCCCCAAGCACGGCTTCATGACCCATGCCATTGCCCAGACCGCCTACACGGTCGACTGGGAGCTCGGCGTGATCCAGGACAAGGGGTCGTGCCGGCTCAAGCAGGCAAACGGCACGCTCAATCTCTTCTACACCTTTCCGCGCGTCGCTTCGCCGGCCACGCCGGCGTTGAAGAAGCGCTGGGACCGGTTCTTCGCCGGCGTGCGTGCCCATGAGGAGACCCATGGCCGCATCGCCAGGCAAATGATGCGCGCCACCGAGCGGTCGATCACCGGCCTCCAGGTCGCGGACGATCCCTATTGCTACAAGACGCGCCGCGAGGCGCGCCAGCGTATCCAAACCGCCTATGCCGAATACGAGGCCAGGCAGAATGCCTTCGATGCTCGCGAGCACCGCGATGGCGGCCATGTCGCGCACCTGGTCGCGGCCTTGATGGGGAAGTAGGCCGAAGGCGGCTTCACGGGCTATTTCGAGTGGATCGAGCCCAGTCTAGCCGCGTGGCCCAGTAGAAAGGTTGTTCGCCGCCAGCGCTGACTCGTGCTCATCCTCGGGCTCTCGGCCATCGGGCCGTAACGAGAACTCGACCAGCACCGGCAGATGGTCGGAGCCGTCGTCTTCCAACCGCGTTGACGACAGGATCATCACCCCGCCCTTGCTGAACACCTGATCGATCGGCAGGCCGGCGAAGCGCCGCAGGAAGTCGGGCAACTTCCTGTGGATCCAGGTCGGCCCGGCCGACGGCATCACCGTCAGTCCGCCGAGCGAGGCGACGCGACGCACCGCCGCGCTCCACGGCACGGCGTTGCAGTCGCCGGCCATGATTGCGGTTTCGCCGAGCGCGCCAAGCGGCTCCGCCAGTTCGCCGATCTGCCAGTACTGCTCGTGCGGCCAGGGCCAGCTCAAATGGATTGCGGCGACGTCGACGCCGGTGCCGCCGAAATCGATCGTTGCGGTCGCCATCGCGCCGCGCGGCTCGCAATGCGGCGCGGTGCCGGCGGCAAAGGGCCGCCGCGACAGCAGCGCGACGCCGAATATGCCGTTGGGATAGGGGCAAAGGATGCGGTAGGGATAGGCGCTGGTGATGTAGCCAAGCTCACTCGTCCACATCCCCGACACCTCGTCGAGGGTGATCACATCAGGGTTGGTCCGGCCGATCAGCGACAGCACCTTCTTCGGCGTCGGATTGTCGAAGCGCAGGTTCATCTGCAGCAGGCTGTAGACGATCCGGTCGGCAGGCTTGGCGACCGCCTGCTGCGGCCACAGCCGGGGCAACGCGCTCACTGTCGTGGCGAGGCTGGCAATGGCGAAGAGCAGAACCGCGACCGCCTGCAGCCGGTAGGAGCTGGCCAGCAGCGGCAGCGCCAGCAGCGCCGTCAAGACGCTCAGATGAATGCGAAAATGCGAGAAGGAATCGAGGGCCGGATGCAGTGCGCCCAGGAACCCGGCCAGCAGCGCGGCCGAGAGTGCCATCATCGCCAGGAATGCCACCCCAGCCGTCATGTTCGAGCGCGCGCCGCCTGTTGCCATCTCAGTCGTGGTCTGCCGAATGCCGCTGGCAATCTGTTTGGAGCGAGACAATCCCGCTCAGGCCTGCTTATCGGCCAAATTGCGGCCGGGGCAAGACGACGAATTGCCTCGCCGTAGCAATTCCAGGAAAAGTGCGTAGCGGTTTTCCGTCCGGAATTGCGAAAAGAGAGCTGCAATTCCAGGAAAATGCGCAGCGGTTTTCCCTCTTGAATCGCGCAAAAAACAAAGAGGCCCGGCCGACCCCGGGGCGGGCCGGTCGCTACTGGAAGGCCGTTTCGGAAAAACTTCTCAGCTTGCGCGAATGCAACCGCTCCATCGGCATTTCGGCCAGTTTCTCCATCGCCCTGATGCCAATGGTGAGATGCTGCGCCACCTGCCGCTTGTAGAATTCCGTCGCCATGCCGGGAAGCTTCAGCTCGCCATGTAGCGGCTTGTCGGAGACGCACAGCAGCGTCCCATAGGGCACCCGGAAGCGGAAGCCGTTGGCGGCGATCGTCGCCGATTCCATGTCGAGCGCGATGGCGCGCGACTGCGACAGGCGCTGCACCGGTCCGCGCTGATCGCGCAGTTCCCAATTGCGGTTGTCGATGGTGGCGACGGTCCCGGTGCGCATGATGCGCTTGAGATCATAGCCCGAAAGCCCCGTCACCTCGGCGACTGCTTCCTGCAGCGCCACCTGAATCTCGGCCAGTGGCGGGATCGGCACCCAGACCGGCAGGTCGTCGTCCAGCACATGGTCCTCGCGCACATAGGCATGGGCCAGCACATAGTCGCCCAGTGCCTGCGTGTTGCGCAGGCCGGCGCAGTGGCCGAGCATCACCCAGGCATGCGGCCGAAGCACCGCGATATGGTCGGTGATGGTCTTGGCGTTGGACGGGCCGACTCCGATATTGACCATGCTGATGCCGCCATGGCCGGGCTTCTTCAGGTGATAGGCCGGCATCTGCGGCAGGCGCTGCGGCGGTGTGCCTTCGCTCGCCGCAGCGGCCCCGGCCTTTGTCACAACGTTGCCCGGCTCGACGAATTCGCTGTAACCGCCACCGCCCTTCTCCATCAGGTCGCGGGCCCGCGCCACGAACTCGTCGATGTAGAATTGGTAGTTGGTGAACAGCACGAAGTTCTGGAAATGCTGCGGGCTGGTCGCCGTGTAGTGCGTCATGCGGTGCAGCGAATAGTCGATGCGCTGCGCCGTGAACGGCGCCAGCGGCCTCGGCTCGCCGAACGCAACCTCGAAGGTGCCGTTGGCGATCTGGTCGTCGGTGCCGTCGAGGTCCGGCACGTCGAACAGGTCGCGGATCGGCCGTTTGATGCGCTCGGCCGCCGTGCCGTCGACATAGGTGCCTTCCAGGAAGGCGAAATGCAGCGGGATCGGCGTTGTCGATTCCGACACCGTCACCTGCACGCCGTGATTGCGCATGATGAGCCGAAGCTGCTCGACGAGATAGTTCTCGAACAGCTTCGGCTGGGTGATGGTGGTCGCGAAATGCCCAGGCGTCGGCATATGGCCGTAGGCCTGGCGCGAGTCGATCTGGGTGAACGAGGTCGTGGTGACGCCGATCTGCGGATAGAAGGCCCGGTAGCGCTTGCTCTCGTCGCGGCCGGCGGCGAGTTTGGCGAAGGAATCGCGCAGGAATTTGGTGTTGCGGTCGTAGAGCGCTTCCAGCGCCGCGACCGCCTTCTTGGCATCGTCGAAGCTCTGCCTGCCGAAAGGCTCCGGCATGACGACCGATTCGATGGCTTGGGGGTAGATTCGCTTTTCCATGGCCCAATATAGGGATTTGGAGGAGCGCTTGGGAGGGGGAGGCGGGCCAGAAGCTGGCCACGATGTATTTTTCTCAGACCGTGTCAGCCGCGCTGCAGGCTGACCAGCAGCACGAACCCGATGCCGGCCTTCTTCGGCGTTGGCGCCTCGATGATCGAGCCGGTGTCGGCACGCATCATAGGAACCGCCAGCACGGGAGCGGCAAGCAGCATCAGGATGAGCAACGCCCGCGGCAGGAGCCGAAGAGCCTTGAGGGCGGAGGTGGCGATGCGGTTCATGGTGGTCGTTCCGGTTTCGAGTATTGGTCGTTTCAGCGGTCGAAATGGTTCATGCAGTCCAGCCGGCAGGTGTCTGCCATTCCCGATGAGCGCGCCGGGTGGCCGGCTTCGGCCACCAGGATGGCGAAGAACATGCCGAACAGGCTCATCAGCAGGCAGACGATGGTGAGGCGGCGGACAAGCATTGGTCTCTCCTTCAATGGCGAGGAGAATGCCCGAATGCCTCTGAACCGGTTCTGAGACCGGTATTCATCCACCGTTCAAATTGGTTGATAGGGGTTTTGATCCGGCCAAGCGCCGCAAACTGCCTTGCCCGGCGCCGCACTTCGAAACAGCGCCCAAAAACGAAAAACGGGGCCGCCTGGTCCCGTTTTCACATCGTCGTTTGAACGGCGATCAGAGTTTGTGCCAGGTCTGGCTCTTGCAGATCAGCCCGCCCAGAACGCAGCCGCTCATCTTGAGCGAGGTGCCGGAAATCGTCGCCTTGCCGGAATAGGTCTTGTCGGTTTCCGGATCTGTTATGGTGCCGGTATACTTGTTGTCGCCGGCCGCCTTGAAGGAGCCGATCGTCTTGCCGGCATATTTGCCGGACTTCAGCGTGATCGAGAACGCGCCGCCGCCGGCGATCGCCGCCGTCGAGCCGGCCTGTGTCTTCCAATTGCCTTCAATCGGGTCGGCCCATGCGGCGCCGGCCATGATCAGGGTGGCCGCCAGGGCCAGGCTCACTTTTCGAAACATGTTTGTCCTCCCTTTAGGGTTCCGGCGGGCCTCGTTCCGCCTCTCTGTCCCTTACGCAAACGTAAGCTAATCCAGCCGTCACCAAAGCGAAAGCGGTGCCGCCACGGAAGGTGGCAAGGATTTTGGCCGCGCGGGTCGCTGAAAATGAACGGGTGGCGAAAAAGGCTTCGGTTTCCGTGGTTAGCGAAGTCTTGATTCCGGCGCCGGAAATTTTCGTCGAATTTTGCGCAAATCGGCTGAATTGCTGGGTTCCCATGCTTAACAAATCTTCGCGTTTACTTCTTGTTTTAGCTTTGTTTTCTTCAAATTAAGCAAGCCATTTAACGACGGATTCAAGGCGAGCCGTCATCCTCGAAAGCATCGAAAGAGCGGCCCGCCCCGAGGGACATCAAGGGACAGAAGGAGGCAGCTCTCGGGAGCAGACAGGGGATTGAAATGGCACGTTTTGAAATGCTTGAAGCCGGCTTCGGCGCCATGGGGGCAACTGCCCAGGCCGACATTCTTTTCGAACTGGGCATGATGTATGCGACCGGCCGCGATTGCGAGACCGACGTCGTCGCCGCCCATAAATGGTTCAACATCGCCGCGATCAAGGGCTCGGCCCGCGCCGCCGAGCTGCGCTCGGAACTGTCGGCCACGATGTCGAAGGCCGATATCGCCAGGGCGCTGCGCGAAGCGCGCGAATGGATGACGATGCACTGACCTTGCGGGCTGACGCCCTGAAGCTCTCAGGGGACAAGGCCGCGAAAAGACGGCCGGTTAACAAGACCAAGAACGCGGCAATAACGACTTCAAGCCGCGCACAATAAACAGGGAAGCGAGCGGGGGGCACCAGGGAAGCTCGACCGCAAAAAGCCGCGACCGGCCGGGACAAGGCCGGCGCGGCTTTTGCATTTGCGCATTTTCGCCGGCGGCAGCCGCTTGGCCCAAGAAATCCTCGCCGAAATGAACCAAAGCCATATGTATTGTCCTCTCGACAGGTCCGGCGAAGGGTGGAATTGTCCCGGCTCTGGAAGAAGCGTGGCCGGAGCGGCCGCGCGCAAGTGGAGGAGTTCTATTGTCATGAAAAGATTGGGTATTTTGAGCGCGGCCGCATTGGGCCTGATGATGAGCGCATCGGTTGCTTTCGCCGACGACATCACCATTTCGGTGGTCGGCCCGATGACCGGTCAGCTCGCCACGATCGGCGACCAGTTCAAGCAGGGCGCGCAGGCTGCCGCCGACGCCATCAACGCGGCGGGCGGTGTCAACGGCTCCCAGATCAAGCTCGACATCGAGGATGACCAGTGCGACCCGAAGCAGGCGGTGTCGGTCGCCAACCGCATCGTCGCCAACGGCGTCAAGTTCGTCGACGGCCATGCCTGCTCGGGCTCGAGCATTCCTGCCTCCGCCGTCTATGCCGAAGCCGGCACGCTGATGATGAGCCCGGCCTCCTCCAACCCGGCGCTGACCGACGCCGCGGCCAAGTCCGGCTGGCCGACGATCATGCGGCTCTATACGCGTGACGACGCCCAGGGCGCCTTCATCGGCCCGTGGATCGCGAAGAAATATGCCGGCAAGAATGTCGTCATCCTGCACGACAAGAGCGCCTACGGCCAGGGCGTGGCCGACGCCGTCAAGGCGACGATGAATGCCGGTGGCCTGAAGGAAGTGGATTATGAAGGCATCAATGCCGGCGAGAAGGACTATTCGGCCCTTGTCACCAAGCTGAAGGAGCTCAAGGCCGACGTCGTCTATTTCGGCGGCTACCACCCCGAGGCCGGCCTCATCCTGCGCCAGGCTGCCGAGCAGAACGTCAAGTTCCAGCTGATCATGCCGGACTCGATCGCCACACCGGAATTCTGGCAGGTTTCCGGCCCGGCCGGCGAAGGCACCATGTTCGTCTTCCCGTCGGATCCGCAGTCGAAGCCCGAAGCCAAGGAAGCCGTCGCCAAGATCAAGGCCGGCGGCTTCACGCCGGAAGGCTTCACGCTGTTCTCCTATGCCGTGGTCCAGGCCGTCGCCGAAGGCGTCAAGCGCGCCGGCACCGACGATCCGGGCAAGGTCGCCGAAGCGCTGAAGAACGGCCAGCCGATCAGCACCGTCGTCGGCGACGTCATCTTCGACGAGAAGGGCGACCTGAAGAACGCCAGCTACGACATCAACCAGTGGCACGACGGCAAATACGCGCCGATCAAGCCGTAATCGGTTCTGTCTACAAAGTGGAAATGGCCGGGCTTGTCCCGGCCATTTTCTTTTCAGCTCTGGCCGTCTTCTGCGAACCGCACCAGCACCGTGCCGTCGCTCACCTGCGCGCCTTCTGCCGCGATCTCGGCGATCACCCCGTCATGGGCTGCTGAGATCGTGTGCTCCATCTTCATCGCCTCGAGGATCAGGAGCGGCTGGCCTTTGATCACGGCATCGCCCGCCACCGCACGCACCAGCTTGACCAGCCCCGGCATCGGCGCGCGCAGGCTTCCCGTGGCAGCCGCTGCCTCATCCGCCTTGGCGAGCGGGTCGGGAACCGCGAAAGTATAGCCGACCGCGCCTTCGAACACGGTGACATGGCCCGGCCAGCTGGCGGTGCGCGGCAGGTTCCTGAGATCGTGCGAATTGATCGCGTCATGCGGCGCCTCCAGCGCCACCTGGAAGCGGCCGTCCGGTCGCGCCGAGACCCGCGCCAGTATGTTCTCCTCGCCGAAACGCAGGCGGGTGCGGCGCGCCAGCGTGTGAAAATGCGCATAGCCCGCAAGCGAGGACCATGGATCGGCGGCCGGATCGGGCGCGCCCGCCCCGGTTGCCGCCAGCGCCGCGGCGGCGATTGTCTCATCGCTTGGCGCCGCAACGGCGACAAGAGCATCCTGATGCCTGCCGATCAGGCCGGTGTCGACATCGCCCGCCGCGAAATCGGCGTCCGTGGCAAGCGCCGCAAGGAAGGCGGTGTTGACGGTCGAGCCGGCAACTTCCGTCCGGGACAGCGCATCGCGCAATGCCGCAAGCGCGGTGGTCCTGTCTTTGCCGTGCACCACCAGCTTGGCGATCATCGGGTCGTAGAAGGGCGAGATCGCGTCGCCGGCCCGCACGCCGGTTTCAATACGCATGACGGCACCCTCGGGCGCGACGTCAGGAAACTTCAGATGGTGCAGCGTGCCCGTCGCCGGCAGGAATCCCTTGGCCGCGTCCTCGGCGTAGATGCGCGCCTCGAAGGCATGTCCGGCAAGCGCGATCTCGCCCTGCGTCTTCGGCAGTTTCTCGCCGGAGGCGACACGGAGCTGCCATTCGACCAGATCGACGCCGGTGACCATCTCGGTGACGGGATGCTCGACCTGCAGCCGCGTGTTCATCTCCATGAACCAGAAGCGGTCGGGCTTCAGGCCCTCGGAAGCATCGACGATGAACTCGATCGTGCCGGCGCCCGAGTAGTTGATCGCCTTGGCGGCCTTGACCGCGGCTTCCGTCATCGCCTTGCGCAGCGCCGGCGTCATGCCAGGGGCGGGCGCTTCCTCGATCACCTTCTGGTGGCGGCGCTGCGCCGAGCAGTCGCGCTCGAACAAATGCACGGCATTGCCGAAAGTGTCGCCGAACACCTGGACTTCGATATGGCGCGGCTTGTCGACATATTTTTCGACCAGCACGCGGTCGTCGCCGAACGCGGCCTTGGCCTCGCGCCGCGCTCCGGACAGCGCTTCGGAGAAATCGTCCGAGTGATCGACGCGCCGCATGCCCTTGCCGCCGCCGCCGGCGCGCGCCTTGATCAGAACGGGATAGCCGATCTCGCGCGCCTTGGAGGCAAGAAGCACGATCTCCTGCGCTTCGCCGTGATAGCCCGGCACCACCGGCACGCCGGCCTTTTCCATCAGCCGCTTGGCGGCATCCTTCAGCCCCATGGCGCGGATCGAGGCGGCGGACGGCCCGATGAAGACCAGCCCGGCCGTGGCCACCTGGTCGACGAAGTCGGGATTCTCCGACAAGAAGCCGTAGCCGGGATGGACCGCTTCAGCCCCCGTGGCGAGTGCCGCGGCAATGATCCTGTCGCCGCGCAGATAGCTCTCGCCGACAGGCGAGGGGCCGATATGCACCGCCTCGTCGGCCATCTCGACATGCAGGGCGCGGGCATCGGCATCCGAGTAGATCGCGACGGTGTGCACGCCGAGCTTGCGCGCGGTGCGGATGACGCGACAGGCGATCTCGCCGCGATTGGCGATCAGGATCTTGCCGAACATGGAGCCTCCCGGTTTTGCCTCCGGCGGCGCCAGTCCTGCGGGCGCCAGCCTATTTCGACGCCGCGATCGCGCAGCCGCCGCTTGCGGTCTTGACCTTCCACCTGGTGAAGCCGGACTGGCAGGCGCGCAGCGCAATATCCTCCGCGGCCTTCTGCGAAGGTGCGTTCAGCTTCACGCTGCAGAAAATGTGAAGATCGACGACGCGCGAATAGAACGTCGTGGCGTAGGCCGAATGGCCGCTCGCCGCGATATAGGCGAGGTAGGATTTGTAGCAGGCTTCCTTCGGATCGAGCGAGAGCGTCGGAGCAAACCGTTTGTCGCCGATCTTGCCGGCCAGCGATTCCGCCGCCGCAACGCCAGGCATTAATACGATCAGTAGCCCCGCCAGAGTCGACGCCGCCGCCCCTCTGATATTCCTGAATTTCATTCTGATCCCCCCGCAGAAAAAATGTCGGCCTGTGGCCTATTTGGACGCGGCGATGCTGCAGGCGCCGGCGACCGTGACCTTGTATTTGCCTTTGCTGGCCTGACAGGATTTCAGCGCCCGCTCCTCGGCTGCCCTCTGTGACGGTGCGTTCAGCCAGGCGCCACAAATGAAATACTCGGTCGCCGGAACGATTGGCGTTGCCGCGAAGGCCGAATGGCCCGCAGCCGCCACGTATGCGGCATAGGCTTTGCCGCAGCCACCTACGGTCCCTGTGGGAATGGTTATCGGGTAACGCACGTCGCCCTTGCTGCCCGCCAGCGATCCGGCGGCCTCTACGCCCGGCGCTACGAATATTAGCAATCCTGCAAATATCAAAGCAGTCGACTTGCGGCAATATTTCAGAATCGTTTTCACCCCACCCAAATTGCCCAATGCCGGGTGAGCAATAACCAATATCCAACCTTGCCGCTAGCCCTCCAGGGACTGTTCGCATTTGCCTGTATTGAAAAATCGCTTGGTCCATAAGTTCAGGCTTCCCAAAGGGCAGCAACGGCTCGTCGGTATAGTTCGGCCATCGGCTCGTCGAAGCAGCAGAAGATAACGCTATGCGGCACTGTGTTCTGTTCCAGGAAGTCGCTTACGATGCCGACGGCGATCCCCGCCGCCTCATCCTTCGGATAGCGATAAATGCCGGTCGAGATCGCCGGGAAAGCAATCGTTTGACAATTATGGTCGCGGGCGATTTCGAGAGAGCGCCGGTAGCAGGAGGCGAGCAGCTCGGCCTCGCCCTTGCCGCCGCCTTGCCAGACCGGCCCGACCGTGTGGATGACGTAACGTGCCGGCAGGCGATAGCCCTTGGTCAGTTTGGCATCACCCGTCCTGCAGCCGTTCAGCGTCCGGCATTCGGCGAGCAGTTCCGGCCCGGCGGCGCGGTGGATGGCGCCGTCGACACCGCCGCCGCCGAGCAGCGAGGAATTGGCGGCATTGACGATGGCATCGACCGTGAGCTTGGTGATGTCGCCTGTGTGAATGCGGATCCTGTCGCCGATCTCGCTCATCGTCACATCCTGAATACGCCGAACTTCGTCTCCTCGATCCCGGCATTGAGCGCCGCCGAAAGGCTGAGCGCCAGCACCTCGCGCGTCTTGGCCGGATCGATGATGCCGTCGTCCCAGAGCCGTGCCGAGGAATAGAGCGGATGGCCTTCATGCTCGTATTTCATCAGGATCGGCTTGCGGAACTTGGCCTCGTCCCCGGCGCTCCACTCACCGCCCTTGCGCTCGATGCCTTCGCGCTTGACCATGGCGAGCACGGTCGCCGCCTGCTCGCCGCCCATCACCGAGATGCGCGCGTTCGGCCACATCCATAGGAAGCGGGGCGAATAGGCGCGCCCGCACATGCCGTAATTGCCAGCGCCGAAGGAGCCGCCGATGATCACCGTAAGCTTGGGCACGCGTGCCGTGGCGACCGCTGTGACCAGCTTGGCGCCGTCCTTGGCGATGCCGCCGGCCTCGTACTTTCGCCCGACCATGAAGCCGGTGATGTTCTGCAGGAAGATCAGCGGAATGCCGCGCTGGCAGCAGAGCTCGATGAAATGCGCGCCCTTCAACGCGCTTTCGGAAAAGAGCACGCCATTGTTGCCGATAATGCCGACCGGCATGCCGTGCAGATGGGCAAAGCCGGTGACCAAGGTGGTGCCGTAATTCTGCTTGAACTCGTCGAACTCGGAACCGTCGACAAGACGCGCGATCACCTCGCGCACGTCATAGGGCTGGCGCAGGTCCGTCGGCACGATGCCATAAAGTTCATTCGGATCGTGAAGCGGCGGTACCGGTTTCTGCAGATTGAGGCTTAGAACCTTGTTCCGATTCAGGTTCCTGACGATGCGCCGGCAAATGGCTAAAGCATGCTCGTCGTCCATCGCATAGTGGTCGGCAACGCCAGAAAGCCTGGTGTGAACATCGGCGCCGCCGAGCTCCTCAGCGCTGACATCCTCGCCGGTGGCGGCCTTCACCAGCGGCGGGCCGCCAAGGAAGATGGTCGCCTGGTTGCGCACCATGATCGTCTCGTCCGACATCGCCGGCACATAGGCGCCGCCCGCCGTGCAGGAGCCCATGACGCAGGCGATCTGGGGAATGCCCGCCGCCGACATGTTGGCCTGATTGTAGAAGATGCGGCCGAAATGCTCGCGGTCCGGGAAGACCTCGTCCTGGTTGGGCAAATTGGCGCCGCCGCTGTCGACCAGGTAGACGCAAGGGAGGTTGTTCTGCAGCGCGACCTCCTGTGCGCGCAGGTGCTTCTTCACCGTCACGGGATAGTAGGTGCCGCCTTTTACCGTGGCGTCGTTGACGACGACCATCACCTCCCTGCCTTCGACGCGGCCGATGCCGGTGATGATGCCGGCGGACGGAATATCCTCGCCATACATCGACCATGCCGCGAACTGGCCGACCTCAAGGAAGGGCGAGCCGGTGTCGAGCAGTTGCGCCAGTCGCTCGCGGGGCAACAGCTTGCCGCGGCCCTGGTGCCGCTCGCGCGCCTCATCCGAGCCACCGCGCTCGATGCCGGCCGCCTTCTCGGCAATATCGGCGACTAGCGCCCGCATGCGCTCGGCATTGGCGCGGAAGGTGTCCGAGGAGGGGGAGATTTGCGAGGTCAGAGCGGGCATTGACGAACCTCAGATGATATCATATTTTAGTATCACTTCGGGCTCTCGCCCTAACCCTAGGAGTCGGCCATCAGGGTACTCGATTTGGGGAGGGCGAAAAGTCATGAAAGCTGCGCACCGGCAGACGCTGGACAGGATATTTGCGAACCCGGTCAGCGCTTCGATCAAATGGCGCGATGTCGAGGCGTTGTTGATAGCACTTGGCGCGAGAGTGTCGGAAGGGCGTGGATCGCGGGTGCGCTTCACGTTGAACGGGATAACACTTCGAGTGCATCGACCGCATCCATCGCCAGATACGAAAGCATACGTGATCCGAGAGATCAGGATTTTCCTAACAGAGTCAGGTGTTGAGCTATGAAGCCCTACAAGGGATATCTGGGAACGATCGAGTTCGATGAAAACGACGTTGTGTTTCACGGTCGTATCGTGGGTATTCGCGACATCTTCACATACGAAGCCGATTCGGCGGAAGAGTTGCTGAAGGCCTTTCATGAATGCGTCGACGACTACCTCGAATTTTGCGCTGAACAGAACAAAGAGCCGGAAAAGCCTTTTTCTGGCAAACTCGCCCTGCGCACCACGCCGGAAGTCCACCGTCTTGTCAGCCGGGCGGCTTCCAGCGACGGGAAATCCATAAATCAATGGGTCTCGGACACCCTCGCAGAAGCGGCCCGAAAGCGGATCGACGAAGGCTCGACGAAAGTGACGAGCCGCGCGCACTAGACCCCCTCCGCCATGATCTCGCGGCCGATCAGCCAGCGGCGGATCTCGCTGGTGCCGGCGCCGATCTCGTAGAGCTTGGCGTCGCGCAAAAGCCGCCCGGTCGGATAGTCGTTGATATAGCCGTTGCCGCCAAGCAGCTGGATGGCGTTGAGCGCCATCTGCGTCGCCTTTTCGGCCGCGAACAGCACGCAGCCGGCGGCGTCCTTGCGCGTGGTCTCGCCACGGTCGCAGGCGGCCGCCACGGCGTACACATAGGCGCGCGCGGCATTCATCGTCGCGTACATGTCGGCGAGCTTGCCCTGCACCAGCTGGAAGCTGCCGATCGGCTGGCCGAACTGCTTGCGCTCATGCGCGTAAGGCACCGCCACATCGAGGCAGGCCGCCATCAGCCCGATCGGCCCGCCGGAAAGCACCGCGCGCTCATAGTCGAGGCCCGACATCAGCACCTCGACGCCGCGCCCTTCCTCGTGCAGCACGTTCTCGAACGGCACCTCGACATTCTCGAAGACGAGCTCGCCGGTGTTGGAGCCGCGCATGCCGAGCTTGTCGAGTTTCTGCGCCACCGAAAACCCGGCAAAAGTCTTCTCGACGATGAAGGCGGTGATGCCGCGCGACTGGCGCTCCGGATCGGTCTTGGCATAGACCACCAATGTCTCCGCGTCGGGCCCGTTGGTGATCCACATCTTCGAGCCGTTGAGCACATAGCGGTCGTTGCGCTTTTCGGCGCGCAGGCGCAGCGAAACCACGTCGGAGCCGGCGCCCGTTTCCGACATCGCCAGCGCGCCGACCTTTTCGCCGCTGCAGAGCGGCGGCAGGTACTTCTCCTTCTGTGCCGGCGTCGCCCAGCGATTGATCTGGTTGACGCAGAGGTTGGAATGCGCGCCGTAGGAGAGGCCGACCGAGGCCGACGCGCGCGAAATCTCCTCCATCGCCACGACATGCGCGAGGTAGCCCATGCCGGATCCGCCGAAATCGGGATCGGCGGTGATGCCGAGCAGGCCGAGCGCGCCGAGTTCCGCCCAAAGATGCGCCGGGAATTCGTTGGAGCGGTCGATCTCGGCCGCGATCGGCGCGATCCTGTCCTGGGCGAAGCGCCGCACCGTGTCGCGCAGCGCCTCGATATCGGCATCAAGCCCGAAGTTCAGCGTATTTGTGTACATTGTCTTCCTCCCCGCATGACCCCGAAAATCGACTTCGATTTTCGGAAAGGATCATGCGCAAAATTCAAATTGCTACAGCGTCCTTTGCGCGTCCGAAGGGACGCGCGGCGCTGTAGGCATCGATCTTCGCGCCGACGAGCCGCATTGTCATGGAAAGATATGTCGTGGTGACTTCGGTGATCGACAGCCGCTCGCCCGGACGGAACCAGACAATGACGCCGGTCATCATCTGGATCAGCGCCATGGCGGTCAGCCCGACATCGTCGATCTCGAAGACATCGGCCTCCACGCCATCGCGCAGGATCGCGCGCAATTCCTTCTCATAGGCCGTGCGCAGCTTGAGGATCTGCGTCAGCCGCTCATGCGAGAGGCTGCGCAGCTCCATATTCGAGACATGGGTGGCGTGGCGCCGCTCGATATGGAAGGCGATGTGGTTCCCGACATAGGCGGCGAGGCGAGTCGCCGGGTCGACTGCTGCCGGGCGCGCCGCGCTCCAGGCTTCCAGCAGGCCTTCCATGTGCTCGCGCATCAGCGTGAACAGCAGGTCTTCTTTGGTCGGGAAATAGCGGTAGAGCGCCGCGGCCTGGACACCGACTTCGGCCGCCAGCTGGCGCATCGACATCGCCTCGTAGCCGAGACGCGCGATCAGGCCGACCGCCGCTTCGCGGACGGCAGCCTCGGTTTTTTCGCCGGCTGAACCCGTGGTGCGTGCCATGTTCGCCTCCAAGGGTATTAATAAAACGAACGTTCAATTAATTCAAGCCACATCGCCACCTATTCCTCGCCCTCGCAAAGCGGGGAGAGGTGGCTCGGACGAGCCCGAGACGGAGAGGGGGCTGCGGCGTCAGCGGGTTTCTTTGGAAATTCATCAAGGTCGCGCTGTCCCCCTCTCCGTCGCGGCTTCGCCGCGCCACCTATCCCCCACTACCGTGGGGGCGAGGAATGAAGCCTACGCAATGATCCTGAAGTCGGCAGGCGCGTCATCCGCGGCTTCCTCGATATCGACCTTCGAGACCAGCGCGCCGCGGGGCCCTTGCCACAGGCGTTCGATCATGGCGGTGACCGCGGCATCGGCGCCGGCGATGAGCGCCGTGACCGAGCCGTCGCGCTCGTTGCGCACCCAGCCCTTCAGCCCAAGACGTATGGCTTCGCTGCGCGCCCAGACGCGGTAGCTCACGCCTTGCACCGTACCGGAAATGCGTGCCCGAACGACTCTCTCTTCGCCTTGCATTGCCCACGCTCCGCGTCCGATGCCATGCGGAATCTGGCACAGCAAAGGATAAAGGCAACCGCCAGGGTAGCGTCGGGCGGGCTTGGGCTAATTCCCTCGCGCAGCCGCCAGCGCGCCAGGCAATTCCTCGGCGAAGATGTCGAGCTCATGGTCGAGGCCGACGCTGACCCGGATGCAGCGGTCGAGCCGTGGTGCCATCGGTTTGCGGATGAAGACGTCGCGCGAGAGCAGCGCCTGCATCACGTTCAGCGCGAATGCGCCGTCGCGGCCGCAGTCTATGGTGACGAAATTGGTCGCCGACGGCAGCGGCGTCAGCCCGTTTTCCTCGGCAATGGCCGAAATGCGTTGGCGCCCGGCCGCCACGCGCGCCACCACCGGTTTCAGATAGTCCTGGTCGGCGAGCGCCTCGAGGCCGGCGATCTGCGCCATGCGGCTGACGCCATAGTGGTTGCGGATCTTTTCGAAGTCGCGGATCACTTCGCGCTCGGCCACCGCGTAGCCGCAGCGAATGCCGGCCAGTCCGTAAGCCTTGGAGAAGGTGCGCATGCGCACGACATTCGGCCGCGCGATATCGATCGGCGGCAGCGCCGAGGCCGGACCCAACTCGCCATAGGCTTCGTCCAGCACCAGCATGGTGGTTTTTGGCAGCGCCTCGATGAACCGCACGACATCCGGCGCCTCCCACCAGCTTCCCATCGGATTGTCCGGATTGGAAAGATAGACAAGCGGCGCCTTTTCCTGGCGAACCGCGGCCAACAGCCCCTCAAGATCCTCCTTGTCGTTGGCGTAAGGCACCGTCACCAGCCTGCCGCCGACGCCGGCGATGTGGAAGTTGAAGGTGGGATAGGCGCCCAGCGAGGTCACCACCGCATCGCCCGGCGCCACATACATGCGCGCGACGAGACCGAGCAGCCCGTCAATGCCTTCGCCCACCACCACGTTCTCGACGCCGACATTGTGATGCGCAGCTAGCGCGACTTTCAGGTCGTGGTTGTCGGGGTCGCAATACATCCACTGGTCGCGCGCGACACTCTCCATGCGGGCGATGACGCGCGGCGAGGGCCCAAAACTGCTTTCATTGGCGCCGATGCGGGCCCGGAAGGGCCGGCCGCGGTCGCGCTCCTGCGCCTCCGGTCCGACGAACGGCACCGTGGTGGGAAGCGCGCCGACGATCGGCGTAAGGGGAGGGCGCTGGCGCATGGCAAAAGCTCGCATGGAAGAAGGGTCTCTTGCTAGCGCGGGCGGTGGGTGCGTGCAAGTTGCCGGGCCGCGTTCAAGGCTGGATTCTCCAGGCTCGTTTTGCTAGCGAGACAAGATGAACAACCGATTGCCGCCCGCTTGGGCCAAGTACCTCAAAACTCCGACCTCGGCTAAGGCGGGATCGCCGAAAGGTGCACCACCCAAAGCCCAGCCGAAGGCCGGTCCGCCCCGCAGTCAGGCCGACGATATGCTGTTGAGGCAGGCGCTGGAATTGCAGAAAGCCGAGCGGCTGCCAGAAGCAGAGGAACTCTGCCTTCGCGTTCTGGCCAGGACGCCAAACCATCCGCTGGCTCTGTATATTCTGGGAACGCTTGGGATTGGATACGACGACGAGAAGGCGTTACGCTATTTTGCCCGTGCGGTCGGAGAAGAACCTCGAAATGCCTACTATCATCTAAGCCTGGGTGAAACCTATCTGAGGCTCAGCGAATTTACGCCGGCGATCAAGCACATTCGGTACGCCTTGGAACTGAAGCCGGGGCTGGTGGAAGCGCTTTGCGCCCTGGGCAAGGCTTACAACGCGTTTGACCAAGGAGAAATGGCGCTGCCGCTCTTCGAGGAGGCGCTTAAAATCGACCGAGATCATCCTCTGGCCCGGATGGGACTGCCCGAGGCACTCGCGAGCCTCGGCCGTATGGACGAAGCCGCGGCACATCTGAAAGAGGCGATAGCACGGCGCATCGCGGTACCGGCTGCCTACAATGCACTCCTACACACACGCAAATTCACGGAAGAGCCGCCGGAGCTTGCAGCAATCCTAAAGGAGCTTCAGGACCCGGGCCATGGGTCGGACGGAGCGGCAGCGCTCCATCACGCCGCCGGAAAGCTGCTCAACGACCTCCGTCGCTACAAGGAGGCGATGGATCACTTCAAGAAGGGGAATCAAGCCGGAGGCCGTAAATTCGACCTGGAAAGCTATCGCCGTTGGGTCGATGCGGTCATCGAGACTTTCACACCGGAACTGGTGGTTTCAATGGCCGCATACGGCAATCCCTCGGAGGTGCCCGTATTCGTCGTTGGCATGCCTCGCTCCGGCACAACGCTGACCGAGCAGATCTGCGCCAGCCATCCAAGTGTTCATGGCGCCGGCGAGCTCAGCAAGCTTGCGCGAACAGCCAATGGACTCGGACTCAAGGACCGCACCGGCGCAGACCTCGGCAAATCGATTGTCAAAATGACCCCCGAGCTGACCAGGACACTGGCCGACGAGCACCTCGCCTATCTGCGCGAGCGTGCCCCCGACGCACTCCGAATCGTCGACAAGATGCCCCACAATTTCGAGCTGATCGGCCTGATCGGTATTCTGTTTCCGAATGCGCGCGTCATTCATTGCCGCCGCGATGTCATCGACAATTGCATCTCCTGCTTTGTCCTGCAGTTCAACGAAGCGCATAGCTACAGTGCTGACCTTCAGACGCTCGGCCTCTACTACAGGGAATATGATCGTCTGATGCGGCATTGGAACAAGGTTTTCCCGGGTCGTATTTTCGAAAATCGTTATGAGACCCTGATCGAAAATCAGGAGGAGCAGTCGCGCCGTCTCATAGACTATCTCGGGCTGCCTTGGGACGATGCCTGCCTGCGCTTTTTCGACAGGGATGGCTCGGTAAATACTTACAGCCGCTGGCAGGTTCGCCAGCCGATCTACAAGTCGTCCGTCAAACGATGGAAGAATTACGAAAGCGAGATCCAGCCGTTGATCGAGGCTTTGGGAGATCTTGCCGAAGTTTGATCGGTAGTTCCAGACTTTGCCGGCTTTGCCCGGGAGCCGCGCAGTCAATTCGCGGCCAACCATCGCGCTCTCTCCTTCGCTGAGGTTCCACCTGCCTGCTCCAAGTCTTGGCACCAAGGTAGCGGCCCCACCTTCGTCATCCTTGGGCGTAGCGACGCGAAGCGGGGCGAAGGCCCAAGGACCATGCCGCAACTCCAGAGCGTTGCGACGGTGGAGAAGCCCTTGAAACGCTAGCGGGACAGCGCCCCCTCTGTCCTGCCGGACATCTCCCCCACTTGGGGGGAGATTGGACGTCGCCGCGGCTTTCGCCAATCGCCGACGTCGCAGGATTAAGCGGGGCGCCAAAGCTGCCAATCTCCACCCTTGTGGGGGAGATGTCCGGCAGGACAGAGGGGGGCGCGAAGGATCACGACCGATCTCACCCCTTGCGCCGCGCATTCCTCGACCAGGTCGCGGCGCACCGCTTCGCTTCTTGCGCCGCCTAGTTGATAAAGCGATGGGCGTTCCAGCCGATTCCGACCGTTTGCGCGGCTCGCCGAAACGAACCGTGAAATCTTGGCTGACGACGCGTCTGCGACCGGTCGGAATTCATTCCGCTTGCGCGCGGATTCCTGCGATCGTGTCGAATGCAGCACTGTGCAATGGCGCCTCAGGTGCTGCCAGCAGAAAAGAAAAACCCGGCGGTTGCCCGCCGGGTTCGATTTCAGTCAGACGCTGCTGATTAGAACGAGCGCTGGAAGCGGAGCAGGCCGCCGACGCTGTTCTTCTTGTCGGCGTTGGTCCAGTTGGAGACGGTGTCGTCACCGAGATGGAGGTAGTCAACTTCGGCCGTGACCGTGAGGCCAGGAACGATGTCATAGGCGATGTTCGCCGCGACGCCGACGTTCTTACCTTCGTCGGTAGACGCCTGAATGTTGAACGAGGTCTTCTCGTTGAACTTGTAGGTACCACCGCCCCAGACTGCCCAGTTGCCGCTCCACTGCTTGTAGAAGCCGCGGCCGCCGGCCGGGATCGCCCAGGTCGGGTCGCTGAGATTGTCGTCGGTGCCGTAGCCGGCCATGATGAACAGCGAGATCGCGTCGGTGGCGTTCACGTCCAAACGAACCTTGCCTGCGACTTCTTCATAGTTGCTGTCATAGGCGATGACGCCGCTGATGGCGCCCCAGCCCTGCGTCCACTTCAAGCCGCCGACGACATGCGGAACGTAGCTGTCGATCGTGCCGATGACGCCAGAGCCTTCTTCCAACGAGACCACGGCCGAGAAGCCGTTGCCGGCATCGAAGTAGTACTGGACGACGTTGGTGTCGAAATCGCCATACGGAACCAGC